>CAUUEM010000005.1:0-26279 GCA_963544045.1 uncultured Gemella sp.
TTTCACTAGCTTCATTAGTAGTATGAATAGTAATTTCAATCCAATTTTCCATTTTTTACCTCACAATTATTATTTTTTATTTATAAATTATTAATAAAATTACTTTATCATATTATAACAAAATCAGCATAATATCAAGTTATAAGAGAGTTTTTTATTCCGAAAATAGTATATAGTAAAATCCAAAATATAATGTTTTAAAAAGAACTTTTAAAAAAGTATTGACAAAAAAATAAACAGTGTTATACTTATACTTGTATCAGATACGAGAACAAGTTAAAATTTAAAATGAATATTAAAGGAAAAATTCGAAGGAGACAATTATGGATACAAAATTTTCAGTGGCATTACATATACTAATATTTATTTCAGAAACAGACAAAATAGTTTCTTCCGAACTACTTGCAAATAGTGTAAATACAAACAGTAGTCATATAAGAAAAATAATAGCTTTATTAAAAAAAGGTGGACTTATAGAAAGTCAACAAGGGAAAACAGGTATGGCATTAGCTAAATCAACAAAAGATATAACTTTAGCTGACGTTTATCAAATTGTATACCCTAATAAACATTTGGTAAATATACATGAAGGAGCAAATAAAGAATGTCCTGTTGGAAACAATATAGAAAATTTACTACAACCTGTATTTAATGAAGCACAGGATGCATTTTATAATAAATTGGCAAGTAAAACATTAGAACAATTAATTAAAGAATTATACATAATAGGAGAAAAATAAGAATGAAAGCAGCATTACACACACAATATAACAAAAATAATATCGAACTTGAAATTAGAGAAGTAGCAGTACCTACAATAAATGAAAATGAAGTACTTGTAAAAGTTTTAGTCGCAGGAGTAAATCCCTTAGATAATATGATTTCTAGAGGTGAAGTTAAGATTATTACACCTTATAAATTACCACAAATTGCAGGAAATGAATTAGTGGGAGTGATTGAACAAAAAGGAAGTAAGGTAACTAACTTTGAAATTGGAGATAGAGTATTCTCAAGATTACCTCTAGATAGAATAGGGGCATTTGCAGAATATGTGGCTATAAATAAAGAAGATATTGCTAAAGTTCCAGAATATATGACTGATGAGGAAGCTGCCGCGGTACCATTAACTGCCTTAACAATTATACAAGCACTAGAGTTAATGGGGGCAGAGCAAAGAAAAACAATCTTTATTTCTGGAGGAACAGGCGGAGTAGGCGGTATGGCTATTCCTATAGCTAAAGCAAAAGGTTTAACTGTAATTACAAATGGTAGTGTTGAAAATAAAGAACGTGTTGAAAAATTAGGGGTAGATCAATTTATCGATTATAAAACGACTGACTATACTACTGTACTAAAAGATATTGATTATGTACTTGATACTCTTGGTGGAGCAGAAACAGAAAAACAAATGTCTATTATGAAGTCAGGTGGTAAATTAGTATCACTTAAAGCAATGCCTAATGGAAACTTTGCTAAAAGAATGAATCTACCATGGTGGAAACAATTTATTTTAAGTCTAGCAGGAAGAAAATTTGATAAAATGGCGAAAAAATATGGAGTATCATACAACTTTATTTTTGTTGAATCAAATGGTAAACAACTACAAGAAGTTTCAGATATTTTTTCAAAATTAGAAGTTAAACCATCAGTAGATACAGTATTTGAATTTAAAGACGTAAATAAAGCAGTAGATAAAGTAGCAAATGGTCGTTCAAGAGGAAAAACAGTTTTAAGTTTTAAATAAAGTCATAAACATTAAATGGTAAAATAGTAATCTTTTAGGTTATGAATATACTAAATATCAACATTAAATAATAAAATAGTCAGGAGACAATTATGTCATACATAAACAAGAAAAATGAATATATAAGAGTAAACGGAGAAAAAATAGCTTATAGAGAATTAAATAAAGGAAAATCTGAAAAACCTCTAGTAATGCTTGTCCACTTAGCGGCAACAATGGATAATTGGGACCCAAAATTTATTGATCTTGTATCAGAAAAACAACACATAATTTTAATAGATTTGCCAGGAGTTGGAGGAAGCGAGGGGAAAGTTGCGACTACTATTCCAGGGATGGCTCAACAGGCGATTGCAATTATAAAAGAATTAGGTTACAGTAAAATAAACTTATTAGGTTTATCGATGGGAGGAATGATTGCTCAAGAAGTAACACGATTATCTAATGATTTAGTAGATAAGCTAATCCTAGTAGGAACTGGACCTAGAGATGGAGAAGGTATAAATAATGTTACCAGCACAACATTTAAATTTATGCTCAAGGCAGGAATACATAGAGTAGATCCAAAGAGATACATTTTCTACAACCATGATAACAAAGGAAAAGAAGAAGCTAATAAAGTATTAGATAGATTAGCAAGTCGTAGTAAGGAAAACGCTGATACTGAAATGAAAGTTTCAAGCTTCCTAAGACAGTTAAAAGCTATTAAAAATTGGAGTGCGCTAGGTTATGATGATCTGAAATTTATTAAACAACCTACTTTAATAGTAAATGGTGATAAGGATTTAATGGTACCTACTGTTAATTCTTACAATATGCATCAAAAAATTGAAAATAGTAAATTGATTATTTATCCTAATGCAGCACATGGTTCATTATTCCAATATGCAGATAAATTTTCAAAAGAACTAATAGAATTTTTAGGAGAATAATGATGAAAAAGACAATTTTAATAACCGGTTCTACCGATGGAATAGGCAAACATCTTGCAAAGAAATTAGCTAAAGAAGGACATGAAGTAATAATTCATGGTAGGAATCCTCAAAAGTTGGAAAAAGCATATGAAGAAGTAAATAGTTATTCAAAGGAAAAATCAGTCCGTGCATATAAAGCTGATTTACAAAATATGGATGATATATATTCTTTAGTTGCTAAATTGAAAACAGATTTTGAAAAAATAGATGTAGTTATAAATAATGCGGGTGTATTTGCAGGTAGTTCAAAAACATCTACTAAAGAAGGTGTAGAGCTAACATTTATGCTGTCAGTTTTAGTGCCCTATATTCTTAGTTTAGAATTAAAAGATTTATTAGAAAAATCAGTAAATGGAAGAATTATAAATACATCATCATTTATGCATCATTTTGCTAAAGTAGGAAATTTAGATTTTGGTTTTGAAAAAAAATATACACCTAGCCTAGCATATAATAATTCAAAACTTTATACGATTTGGATAACTAGATATTTAGCAAAATTATTGAGAAATAATGAATCTAATATTGTTGTGAATTCATATCATCCAGGATTAATTTCAACAAATTTAGGTAATGATACTAGTGATGAAAAAGTAAAAAATTCATTATATGGAAAAATAATGAAGAAACTATCTAAAAATCTTGATGAAGGAATAGAAACTGGGTATTATTTAGCAATTTCAGATGAAGTTTCTCATATTAATGGAAAATACTTTGATGATAAGAAAGTAAAATATACTTCAGAAAAAGGTTACACATTAGAAAAAGAACAAAGATTAGTAGAATATTGTAATCAAAAAATTAATAATTATAAGAGGAAAATTGATGAATAACATACTTTTTAAACCATTAAAATTAAATAGTGGATTAGAGCTAAGAAATAGATTTTTCAAATCTGCGATGAGTGAAACTTTAGCTGATAAGAATATGAATCCTGGGTATGAAATACATAATTTATACAGTCAATGGAGTTGTGAAAAAATAGGGGTACTAATATCTGGAAATGTAATGGTTGATAGAAGATATTTAGGAGAACCTGGTAATATTGTTCTTGATGATAAATCAGATATGAACGCATTTAATAAATGGGCAGAAGTGGGTAATAGTAAAAATACACCTATATGGTTACAATTAAATCATCCCGGGAAACAAATGTATAAGACAATAAAAGCACAACCTATAGCCCCTAGTGCAATTCCAATTCAAGGAGGAAATGCTAAGGCTTTTAAAGTTCCAAGAGCAATGACAAAATACGAAGTAGAAGAGGCTATAAATAAATTTGTAGCAGCCGGTGTAAAAGCAAAAGAAGCAGGTTTTACTGGTGTTCAACTACATGCAGCTCATGGATATTTAATAAACCAATTTTTATCACCTGCAGATAATCATAGAAAAGATGAATTTGGTGGAAGCCTTGAAAATAGAATGAGATTCTTAGTAGAAATCTATAATAGATTAAGAAATAAAGTAGGTTCAAACTTTACAATTGCCTTAAAATTAAATGCCCTTGATTTTAAAGAAGGAGGATTTACTTTTGAGGAGTGTAAAGAAGTTGTTAAAACAATGAGTGAGCTAGGTATTGATTTAATAGAAATTTCTGGTGGGAATTATGAAGTCCCAGTTTTTGGAGGAGAATACGAGAATGGAGCTAGCTTTGCAAGTTATGCAACGATATTAACAGAACTTACAGATACTCCAATTGTTTCGACAGGAGGATTTAGAAGTAGGGATGAAATGGAGAAGGTATTATCTTCTGGTGTTAGCATGATAGGACTAGCAAGACCATTTGTTTTATATAAAGACTTAGTACGTAGATTTGAAAACAATGATAATTTTATAATAAGAACACCAAGATTATCAACAAAAATCAGCAAGTTAGATAAGTCATTTGGACCTATTATCGGAGTTAGTTATTACGAAGCGCAAATGAAACGCTTAGCTAATAATAAACTTCCTAAACCTAGTACAAATGCTTGGCCATATTTAGCAGGAATGCTAAAGGCTCATGGACTTTCTGCATTAAAACCTAGAAGGAAATAAAATTATAATCAGAATTTCTTATGTTTATTTTTAATTGTCTATATGGTACTTAATGATAAAAATCCTTGACAATACTAATGCTTTAGTATAATATAAATAAATAAACCATAAAAAATTAAGAGTAAGAAGACTTTTATTTCATGTTTTTTTAGAAGAGAGTTTAATCCATAGGCTGAAAGGTTAAATATTAATGATTGAAATAAGCAACACTTCTTATAGAACCGAATATAATTTATAGAGGTATCAGTATTCTGATATAAATTAGGGTGGCACCACGAAATTAGCATTCGTCCCATGTAGTTTTAAAAACTATGTGGGGCGTTTTTTTATTATAAAGCTTAATAACCCTTGATAAATAATCGGTTATGTACTAGTATGGAATAGAATAATATATAAAAATTGGAGGAACTTATGTCAACTATTACAAAAGAACAAGTAAATCACATTGCGCATCTTTCAAGATTAGAAATCCAAGAAGATGAAGTTGATGGTTATATTGAAAAATTAGAGAAAGTTGTAGATTTATTTAATGAGCTAAATAGTGTTGATACAGAAAATATCAAACCAACTTATCACGTTCTAGATTTAGTTAATGTATTTAGAGAAGACGTAGCTCAAGAAGGTATGAATAGAGAAGAAGTTCTTAAAAACTCTAAAGAAACTGAAGCAGGACAATTTAAAGTACCTACTATCATAGAATAAAATTAGTAAGGAGATAATTTGATGAGTTTATTACATGAATCAATCGAAAGTTTAGAAAGTAAACTTAAAAATAAAGAAATTAAACCTAGTGATCTTGTTAAAGAATCATTAGATAGAATTAAAGCTACTGAAGATAAAATCGGTTCATTTATTACAGTAACTGAAGAAGTAGCACTAAAACAAGCTGAAGAATTAGACCGTCGCCAAGAAGCAGGAGATGTAGAAGGAAAATTATTCGGTATTCCAATGGGAATTAAAGATAATATCGTAACTAAAGATATCCAAACTACATGTGCTTCTAAAATCTTAGAAGGATTCAATCCAATCTATAGTGCAACAGTAATGGATAAATTAAATGCAGAAAATCCAATTTTAATGGGTAAATTAAACATGGATGAATTCGCAATGGGTGGTTCTACTGAAACATCTTACTACAAACTTACACGTAACCCACATGATTTAGACGCAGTACCTGGAGGATCAAGTGGTGGTTCAGCAACATCTGTAGCTGCTGGACAAGTAAGCTTCGCATTAGGAAGTGACACTGGTGGTTCAGTACGTCAACCAGCTTCATACTGTGGTATCGTAGGATTAAAACCTACATACGGACGTGTATCACGTTTTGGATTAGTAGCATTCGCTTCATCATTAGACCAAATCGGACCTATGACACGTACAGTAAAAGATAACGCACGTGTATTAGAAATCATCTCAGGTGTAGATGCACACGATATGACTAGTGCGCCTGTAGAAGTACCAGAGTTCAGTAAAATTATTACTGGAGATATCAAAGGTAAGAAGATTGCTCTTCCTAAAGAATACTTCGGTGCAGGTATCGATGAAGATGTTAAAAAAGCAGTTCTTGATGGAGTTAAATACTTAGAAAGTCAAGGAGCTATCGTAGAAGAAGTTAGTCTTCCAAGTACAGATCACGTTATTTCTACATACTACGTAATAGCGTCTGCTGAAGCAAGTTCAAACCTTTCACGTTTTGACGGGATTCGTTACGGATATAGAAGTCCAAATGCAACAAACTTAGAAGAAATCTACAAAAAAACTCGTGGAGAAGGATTTGGTGCTGAGGTTAAACGTCGTATTATGTTAGGAACTTACGTATTATCTTCAGGATACTACGATGCATACTACAAAAAAGCACAACAAGTTCGTACATTAATTAAACAAGACTTCGATAGAGTATTTGAAGAATACGATGTAATTATTGGACCAACTGCTCCAACAGTAGCATTCAACATTGGAGAAGAAATTGATGATCCAGTAACTATGTACGCAAATGATATTCTAACAATTC
The DNA here is from genome assembly GCA_963544045.1 of uncultured Gemella sp. Lineage (GTDB taxonomy): Bacteria > Bacillota > Bacilli > Staphylococcales > Gemellaceae > Gemella. The sequence continues at coordinate 6,764 of CAUUEM010000005.1, forward strand.
CAGTGAATATGGCTGGTTTACCAGGTATTAGTATCCCATGTGGATTCAAAGGTAAACGTCCAATCGGTATGCAAATTATTGCTAAACCATTCGCAGAGTCAACACTTTATGATGTAGCGTATAACTTTGAACAACACTACAACTTACACGATAAAAAAATAGAATTATAATAGGAGAAACAAGATGCATTTTGAAACAGTAATTGGACTAGAAGTCCATGTAGAATTAAAAACAGATTCAAAAATATTTTCACCATCTCCAGCTCACTTTGGTGCAGAACCAAACACTAACACTAACGTAATCGACCTAGGATATCCTGGGGTACTTCCAGTAGTAAACAAAAGAGCAGTAGAGTGGGGAATGAAAGCAGCTATGGCTCTTAATATGACAGTAGCTCGCGAATCAAAATTTGATAGAAAAAACTACTTCTATCCAGATAACCCGAAAGCATACCAAATCTCTCAATTTGATCAACCAATTGGGGAAAATGGTTGGATAGATATCGAAGTAAACGGTGAAACTAAACGTATCGGTATTACACGTGCTCACCTTGAAGAAGATGCTGGTAAATTAACTCACAAAAATGGTTATTCACTAGTAGACCTTAACCGTCAAGGAACACCACTTATCGAAATCGTTTCTGAGCCAGATATTAGAACACCAGAAGAAGCATATGCTTACTTAGAAAAATTACGTTCAATTATTCAATATATCGAAGTATCTGACGTTAAAATGGAAGAAGGTTCAATGCGTTGTGACGCGAACATTTCTATTCGTCCATATGGTCAAGATGAATTCGGTACAAAAACTGAGCTTAAAAACTTAAACTCATTCACTTTTGTTAAAAAAGGATTAGAATACGAAGAAAAACGTCAAGAGCAAGTTATCCTTGCAGGTGGAACAATCGAACAAGAAACACGTCGTTTTGATGAAACTACTGGTGCAACAAAACTAATGCGTGTTAAAGAAGGTTCAGACGATTACCGTTACTTCCCAGAGCCAGATATCGTACCTATGGTTATCTCAGATGAGTGGATGGAAGAAGTAAGAAAAACTATTCCAGAACTTCCAGATGCTCGTCAAAAACGATATCAAGAAGAACTTGGATTACCAGCATATGATGCACACGTACTAACATTAACTAAAGAAATGTCAGATATGTTTGAAAAAACTGTATCATTAGGAGCTGATCCAAAATTAGCATCTAACTACTTAATGGTTGATGTGAATGCATACTTAAACAAAGTACAAAAAGAACTTAGCGAAACTAAACTTACTGCAGAAGGTTTAGCAGGAATGATTAAATTAATCACTGATGGAACTATCTCAAGTAAGATCGCTAAAAAAGTATTCGCTGAATTAATCGAACACGGTGGAGATGCTGAGAAGATCGTTAAAGAAAAAGGTCTAGTGCAAGTATCAGACAGTGGACAATTATTAGCTTGGGTTAACGAAGCATTAGATAATAATCCAAAATCTATTGAAGACTACAAAAACGGTCGTGACCGTGCTATAGGATTCTTAGTAGGACAAATTATGAAAGCTTCTAAAGGTCAAGCCAACCCACAAATGATTAACAAAATGTTATTAGAAGAAATAGCTAAAAGATAATAGAATACAATAAAAACTCGAAACAAGGAAAAATCTTTGTTTCGGGTTTTAATATGATTTTACTGATTGAATAGTTTCTTTAAGTATTGCAAAGAATACAATTGTTTTATATAATTAATATTACGGAAATAAATCTAGGTAAAGTTAACTATATTGCTTTGTAACTTGTAGTTATACCCTATAGGACTTAAATATATCTGTAATGTATAATTTACTATAAACTAACTTATGGGAGGAAAATGAAATGACTGAAGATCCATTTAAAGAATATTTAATACAATCAGAACCTTCTAAAAGAGAAAAAGGTTATGCATGGCAGACAGCAATAGGTTTGCAAGAAGTTGATGGTTTAACACCATCACAATATTTAATTGATACCGCATTGCGTAACATAGAAGGTGAAATTACATTAGATGAGGCAGATGAGCTACTTCATACATACTATGAAGAAAATCCTGAACTTAATGGTGAGAGTCGTGTAGAAGAAGCAGACAAAGTATCTATACGTATAGCAAGGATATTGTCAGAAGAAGCATTTACTTTTTCTCCAACAGAATATTTAGCTATTCATAGGAAGTTATTTGAAGGAATCTATAAAAATGCAGGTGAAATAAGAACGTATAATATTACAAAGAAAGAATGGGTTCTTAATGGAGAAACTGTAATATACGGAAGTGCAAGTGAATTAGCTAGAACTTTAGAATATGATTTTGAACAAGAGAAGAAGTTCAAATATAATGGCTTGTCAACAAATGATATTATAAAACATTTATCAGAATTTATTTCAAGACTTTGGCAAATTCATGTGTTTGAGGAAGGTAATACTAGAACAACCGCGGTATTTTTTATTAAGTATCTAAGAACATCAGGGTTTGATGTGACAAATGATATCTTTGCTGCTAATTCATGGTATTTCAGAAATGCATTAGTTAGAGCTAACTACAGTAATTTAAAGAAAGAAATTTATTCAACATATGAATTTGTAGAGTTATTTTTAAGAAATCTACTACTAGATGAAAGTACACCATTAAAAAATAGAGAATTACATATCAATTGGTTAAGAGAAAATAATAAAGATATTTTATCCAATGATAGCAACGATAAACTTGATAGCTTATCGGATAAGACTAAAGGATATATTAATATGATTTATCATATATACGGTTCAAATTCAATATTTGGTAGAAAAGAAGTGATGGTAGCTACAAATGTAAAAACATCAAGAGCATCAGAAATAATTAAAGTAATGTTGGAACATCAAATTATTGAAAAAGTAGAAGGTTATGGAAAAGGGAGATATAAATTTAAAAAATTCTAAACTAATAGAAATAATAAAATGATAATAACAAATAAATTCGAAACAAAGAAAAATCTTTGTTTCGTTTTTTAGTTCTATGTAGAAACAGTTAAATATAATTGTGAACAGTGGACATTGGAATATAAAACTGGAATTTCATGGCCAAAATAATGGACATTGGAATGTGAAACTGGACTTTCATAGCTGAAACAGTGGTTATTGGAATATAAAACTGGACTTTCATGGCTAAAATAGTGGACATTGGGGTGTGAAAGTGGACTTTTTTAGTTAAAATAGTAGACGTTGAGAGGTCTAACTGGATATTCACAAATTGAATTTTTTTATTTAACCTCTTCTTATTTACATAAATGTAACCTCACAACTATAGTTTAACAGAAGATAAAGTGGTTGTAAAAATATAACTGGTGAAATAGAATAAGGTGAAAATGATATAAGTTGGAAGTCTAGTTCTAATTAGAAGAATAGAAGTGTAAAATTGGAAGTCTACTTCCAATGAAAAATAAGTTTTCGAAGATTACTAAAATATATATTACAAAAAATCGGGAGTGCCTTAAAATGAATATATTGATTCTAGTTAAAATACTCCTGAAAGTTTATTATTAGTTAATATTATCTAATTAAATAGTAGTTTGAGATATATGTGTTCACGATATCGCGTAGTTGTTCATCTGTTAAACGTCTTAATGCTGGGAAGGCTATTGTAGATACTTCTACTAGGTTATCAATATTTTTTTTGTGAATTCTTCTTGATCAATCTCTTCAGTATTATTAGAAAATAGAATGAATAATTTACTAGCTTCATCATCTGTAAGACCTCTATTTTCACATGCTAGATAAAATGAAGGTTCTTTGTTGAATCTATCTTTTATGTATTCATTAATCTCATATACAGCTGATTTAATAGTGAAATGGCTAGAGATAAAATCAGGACTTTCAACGAATTTGGTTTGTTTCACTTCAAAAGGTATGCCACCTTCATTAATGGCTTTTGTAAGGAACATGCTAGTAGCAGTTTCCAAATTCAATCCAAGACTAAAGAATAAATCCTCAGCCTCATTTTTTAATTCATCATCAATAGTTAAAACAATTTTCGATTCACTCATTTTTAAACTCTCCTTAGTTAATACATTAATTTTAATGTAGAATGATTAATTTTTCAAGAGAACTTTATATGAAAAAGTTAAATTGAAGAAGACATATAAGGATAAAAGAAAAGTTGTAAAGAGACATAAGAATCACTAGTAAATATGTTATAATAGAATGTAAGAAAATTAGTATAGAGAGAATCTTTAAGCTAGATAAAGAATGTTTAATAACAGACTTTTCAACTACATCAAGAGAAATGTATAAATATAGTCTTTATAAATTAAAATTCTTAAGTGACAGACAAGAAAAAGTATTAGTGAAACATTGTGACGATATATTAGTAGATGTAGTTAAAGCACACGAAAACTTTGATTCAATGGAAACACATGAATTATACACGCTAGCATTCGAAGTAAATGAAAAACTAGGATATAGATTATTTAGAGATATCTGTTCATACAGCTTAAAATGCGACTTCGAGAGAGTAGCAAAAGCAGTAGCAATATACAAAAAAGAAGGAAAATACCGAAGTTTATGAAGTAGGAGTTCTGGCAGGGATGCCAAGAAACAGTATATAAACATTAAGAATTTACTTTATAATCATAAAAATAAACTTCGTATTAAAATCCAAAAAAATTAATGTGGAATAAATTATGCTTAAATTGAAAAAAATTAATAGAAACAATATAGCGGAGATTTTGAAATTAGAGGTTTTTGATAATCAGAAAAGTTTTGTAGCCACAAATAATATTAGTATTATAGAAGCGTATATAGCAATTACTGAGAATAATGATGTATTTACATTTGGTATTTATAAAGACGATACACCTATTGGTTTTCTAATGATAGGTTTCGATGTAAATTCAGATAATGAAGGTGCTTCTAAAATAGCTAAAGGAAATTATAATATATGGCGTCTTATGATAGATAAAGATTTTCAAGGGAAAGGATTTTGTAAAAAAGCAATTGATTTAGCCTTAGAATTTATTAATACTTTTCCTTGTGGTACAGTAAAATACTATTGGCTATCTTATGAAAGTGATAAAATAATGTATCCCGACAAAACTATAAGTCAGTTGGTTTTGTAGAAACTGATGAAAAATACGGAGATGAGATAGTAGCTGTTTTAAAATTATAATAGAAATAATTCTTTTCTTAGTTATAATTTTATAATTGCAATGCTAATACTTAAGGTATAATATAGTGAAGATAGGAAATAAAAAACAGTGATTATATTATTTAAAAAGGAAATATTAAATGTTATTATTTAAAAGAGGCTGTCGATTTTATAATGGCGATCCGAAAATATTGACTATAAAAAACATCTTTTCCGTGTTGAAGTAAAGATGTCTTTTGTTTTATTAGTGCAAAAATTTTTACAGGTTATATTGTAATATTTAAAGTGTTGAAAAGCATAATGTTTATGTATTATAATTTGAAATAAATATAGTGATTGGGAACTAAAATCTATAGAAGATAGTGAATTTAAAATACAAGATAATAAGAAGAGCAGGAACTTTATGAAAATAATAATATCTAGAGAAGATATGACAGATACAAAGTTTATCGATTTTATGAAGTTAAGTCTGGAACAAGTTGAAAACGGTGAACCAGTTAGTGTAGATAGGGAATTTAATGAATTATTAAGTGTATTTAAATAGTTATATTATTAATTTTTAAAAAATTGAGTTTTATAAGAAATAAAATTTTAATTCAATTTAAAGAAATATTTATGCTTAGGAGGTAATTATGGAATATAGAGCAGATAAACCTATTGAAAAACAAGAAGAGGATTTATTGGGAAGAGCAACCATTTCAAATCAATTAGGTAAAGCTATTTATAAGTATAAAGAAAAGTCTGGATTAGTTATTGGATTATTCGGAGAATGGGGGACTGGTAAAACATCAGTTGTAAATATGGCTGAAAATGAAATAAAAAGATTATCTGAAAAAGATGAAAATAAGCCATTAATAGTAAGATTTTCTCCGTGGAATTATACTGACAAAAATAATTTGATAAGTTTGTTTTTTCAAGATTTGAAAATTAAGATATATAATCAAAGTGGAAAAGACTACTACAAAAAAGTAGGAGAAGCACTAGAAGATTATTCTGAAGCCGTAGATTTATTAAATTATGTACCTTTTGTAGGAGACGGAGTAGTAAATACAATAAAAATGATTCTGAATATAGTTAGTAAAAAATTATCAAAAAAAGCTAATTTGAATGAATCTAGAAAAATTTTAGAAAAAGTATTAAAGGAATCAGATAAGAAGATTATTGTTGTAATCGATGATATAGATAGACTTACTAATGTACAAATTAGAGATATTTTTCAATTAGTTAAACAGGTAGCTGATTTTCCAAATGTAATATATCTATTAGTTATGGATAGAAATGTAGTACAAAGAGCATTGGCTGATGTTCATAATCTTAAAGATGGGAATGAGTATTTAGAAAAAATTATTCAGGTACCTATTGAATTACCAGAATTAAGTAAGTATAAGTTGGATGACATATTATTGAATCAGCTAAATAAAATCATTATAAATACATCTAGTGAAATTAAAATAGATGAAAATTATTGGACTAAAGTATTTACTGACTGTATAAGCCCCTACATCTCAACTTTAAGAGATATAAATAGGGTTGTTAATACGTTTCAGTTTAGATATAGTTTATTATATCAAGAAGTATCATTTGAAGATATGATCGCAATATCAACTATAGAAGTGTTGGAACCTAAATTGTATAAATGGATTTCTAAAAATAAGGAAGTCGTTTGTGGCGGTAGTATGAAAAGATTAATAGATAGAATTAATAGTAAACCAGATTATAGAAAACTCTATAGTGAAGAATTTGAAAAAATAGGGATAAATCCTGAAAAAGCTATAAAATTTTTATCTACGATGTTTCCTGTGTTTTTAAAAGATATAAATGGAAATACTTATTTTGAAAAAAATAATTTTGATATTAGAAAAAATATGAGAGCAGCATATGTTGAAAGATTTGATGTATATTTCTTATGTGATTTAAGTGATATTAAAGTTTCTAGAAATATAATAAATTCTTGTGTGTATGATTTTGATAAAAAGAATTTATTAAAAGTAATAGATAAAATTAATGAAAAAGGAGATATAATATATTTTCTAGAGGAACTCACATCGTTAGTAAGTGCAATCCCCTATGAACGGCTTTTATTAATATCTTCAGTATTATTAATATTACATGGAAAATTTTATGGAGAGAGGAATAGTTTATTTTATCCTGTTTCGGCAATAACGATGACGAGTAGAATTATTGAGGAAATTATAGATAGACTAGCAACAGATGAAGAGAAATACCTATCTTTATCATCTTTAATAGAAAATACCGATGAGACAAGTTTAGGAACAATATCTAATTTATTAATAAACATAGGACGTACACATGGCAGATATGTAGAAAATATAGAAAATAAAGATGAACGAATAGTTACAGTAGAATATCTACAAAAATTAGAAGAGATTTTTCTAGAGAAAATTAAAGAGATTACTAATAGTGTATCTATATCAAATATAGTTGGATTTAAAGATGTTTATTATTTATGGAGATATGTTGATGAGACAGGATTATCTGAATATATAGAGAATTTATTTAAATCTGAAGTAGATAAATTAAAGTTTGTTTCATCATTAGCTAGTAAATGGGTAGGAAGTAATACAGGTTGGGCATATTCTTTGAATGTTTATGAAAAATATATATCAAATGAAGAAATATATATAAGTATAATGAAATTTGATAAAAATATGCTTCATGAGTTTACCGAATTGGAGCAAATCAAGTTAGCTTCATTCGTTTGTAATTATGATAAGGATGAGTTTGATCGTACGAGTGAAGATGAGGCCCGAGAACTATTAAAACAATGGAAATTAGAAGCAAGAATAATTAATAGTAATATTAAATAAGAATAATACTAAAAGATCGTATCACTAAAAATTCAATAATAAGTGATACAATCTTTTTTATATTAATAATAGTGAATTTTTAATTATTTAAATTACTACAATTATATTTATTTTAGTCTTTGATTTTGTTATAATTAAAACTGATAGTTAAAAATAATTATAAAATTTTATAAAAATATAGATATAATCAAGATTAATTAGGAGTTAATAAATGGGTAGTTCATACAATGCATTAGAATATAATAAATTAATAAGTTTCATATGGTCAGTGGCAGGTGACTGTCTTCGTGACGTGTATGTTAGAGGAAAATATAGAGACGTAATAATTCCTATGACTATAATACGTCGTTTTGATTCTATAATAGAGCCATATAAAAATAAAATGTTAGAATATAAAAAAATGGCAGAAGATAATAAACTAGATGTCGAAGAAACATTAAATACAATGGTAGAATTACCATTTTACAATATATCAAATTTTAACTTACAAAATTTAAAACATGAAACAAATCGTCAAAACTTAAAGAAAAATTTTGAAGAGTATCTTAATGGATTTTCAGATAATATTAAAGATATTCTTGAAAAATTTGATTTTAATAGTCAAATTAGGAAGATGACAAATGCTGGAATTTTAGGATCAGTAATAGAAAAATTCACTTCAAAAGAGATGAATCTTAGTCCATATGATGAAGTGAATAGTAAAGGGGAAGTTGTTCGACGTGGTTTGGATAATCATGCAATGGGTACTTTATTTGAAGAAATAATTAGAAAATTCAATGAAGAAAATAATGAAGAAGCTGGAGAACACTTTACGCCCCGAGATGCAGTAGAATTAGTGGCAGATTTAGCAATCGTTCCTGTATTAGATAAAATAAAAAATGGAACATATTCTATTTATGATGGTGCCTGTGGTACATTAGGAATGGCGACTGTAGCTGAGGAAAAACTACAGAAATATGCAGAAGAAAATAATAAACAATTATCAATCCATATTTTCGGTCAAGAATCAACAGAAGAAACTTATGCAATAGCTAAGGCTGATTTATTGATAAAAGGTGGAGATACTTCTACAGGAGAAGTATACTATGGTTCTACATTATCTAATGATGGAGCTAGAGGAAAACATTTTGATTTTATGCTATCGAATCCTCCTTATGGAAAAACTTGGAAAAACGACTTAAATATTCTTGGAGCTGGTATAGATAAAGATCCTAAGAAAAATATAGTAGACAGTAGATTCGTAAGAAGCTATAAGGAGCAAAATGATTACAGAATGATTCCAGATGTAAGTGATGGACAAATATTATTTTTATTAAATAACATTTCAAAAATGAAAGATACACCTTTAGGGTCACGCATAGTAGAAGTTCATAATGGATCTGCATTATTCACAGGAGATGCTGGAGGGGGAGTAAGCAATGCTAGACGATATATGATAGAAGAAGACCTAATAGAAGCAATCATTCAACTCCCAGAAAATATGTTTTATAACACTGGTATTACGACGCATATTTGGGTGTTATCTAATCGAAAAGAGGAAAGAAGAAGAGGGAAAATACAATTAATCGATGCTAGCAAAATAAAAACTCCACTAAGAAAAAATCTTGGTTCTAAAAATTGTGAATTTTCAGAAGAAGATAGAAAAGTTATTTTAGATTTATTCCAGAAGTTTGAAGAAAGTGAGGTTTCTAAAATATTTAAAAATGAAGATTTTGGATACTATAAAGTGATAGTAGAGCGTCCATTAAGGCAAGCTGTACTATGCAATAATGAAAATATTCTTCAATTAGAAAAAGAACTTGAGAAAATAGGTTTTTATACTGGTGAAATAATAAAAGAAAAATTAGCTGAAAGTTTTATAAAAAATACTGCTGGAGCTATTAAAGAATTAGAAAAGAAAGAAAATATTCTAAGTTATTTAAAAGTTCTAAAAGAACTGAAAAATGAGGAAGTCTATCTTGATTATGCAAAATTCGAAAAAGAATTTGATAAAAAGTTAAAAAAAATAGGGATAAAAGGTACTACATTTAAAAAATTATCATCAACTGGATTATTAGAAAATATCATTGTAAAAGATGAAAAAGCAGCTATTCAATATGATAAAGAAGGTAATATTATAGTTGATGTGGAGTTGAGAGATACAGAAAATATACCTCTAACATATCCTGGGGGAATAGATGCTTTTATTCAAGAAGAAGTTCTGCCATATCACCCTGATGCTTTTGTAGATGAGAGTAAAATACAAATTGGTTATGAAATCAACTTTACAAAACACTTCTATAAACCAAAACAACTAGAGAGCGTTGAATCTATAGTTGAAAGAATCCGAGAATTAGAAAAAATATCGGAAGGAATTATGAAGGGAATCTTGGAGGGGCTTTATGAATAAATATGAAAATTATAGAGAAATAGGTTTACCTTGGTTAAAAGAAATTCCAAAATATTGGAACAAAAAAAAATTAAAAAAAATTTCTCATTTTAAAACAGGTAATAGTATTAAAGATGAAATAAAAAATAAATATAATAAAAAGGATAATTCTTACTTATTTATAACGACCTCAGACATTGATGGAGAAAAATTAATAATAAATCATCAGTCGAGTATATTTATTCCTAAGTCTGAAAAATGTTTTAGAATTGCAGAGGTTGGTTCTACCTTATTATGTATCGAGGGTGGAAGCGGAGGAAAAAAAGTTGCGTTTACATCTCAATTAGTTTGTTATGGGAATAAATTGTGCTCTATAAAATTAGATTTAGGTGTCGATAAATATTTGTATTATGTATTGATATCCGATGTGTTTAAAATATACTATACTATGAATATAAGTGGTGATAGAAATGGTATTTCTCAAAAAAATGTAGGAGAGTTCATTCTTCCATTTCCTGATATTACTGAACAAAAGAAAATTGCAAAATATCTTGATTGGAAAATAGGAGAAATTGATAAATTGATAGATATAGAAAAACAAAAAATAGTAGAGTTGAATGAATTAGAACTTAATATAATATGGAATTATATATTTAATGGTGAAAAACATAGTGAATATAAAAAAGTGAAATCTGATTATATTAATGAAATTCCTAAGAATTGGCATTTTATGAAAATAAAACGGCTTTTCAGAATAAAAAAGAACATTGCAGGTGAGTTAGGATATAATGTATTATCAATTACACAACAGGGAATAAAAGTAAAAGATATTAGAAAAAATGAAGGACAGATGTCAAGCGACTATTCAAAATACCAAATAGTAAAAATTGGTGATTTTGCTATGAACCATATGGATTTATTAACAGGATATATTGATATTTCAAATTTTAATGGGGTTACTAGCCCTGATTATAGAGTGTTTCAAAAAATATCACACAATGTTCATAGCAAATACTTCCTATTTATGTTTCAATTATTTTACAAATTAAAAATTTTTTATAAATATGGAAAAGGTGCAGCTAATGAGGGTCGCTGGAGATTACCTGCAATAGAATTCTTAAATTTCGAAGTACCGTTACCAGATATAGACGAACAAAAAGAGATTGTTCAAATAATTGAAAATAAACAAAATACAGTAAGAATAAAACTGGAAGAAGTAAACCAGAAAATTGTGAAATTAACATCACTAAAATACTCCTTAATTTCAGAAGTAATAACAGGCCAAATAGATGTTAGAAATGTAAAAATTCCTGAAAGAAAATAAGAAGTAAAAAAGAAAAGGAGGTGGAGTTATGGGAATAAAAGATACTCATATGGAAGAGCAATTAGAAAAAGAAATAATTAAATATCTAGTTGATAAAAATAGATATGAATATATAACACCACTAGAGATGAAGAGTACTTATAATCGAGACTTTGCGATTGATGAAGAGAGATTACTACGATTTATAAAAGATAGTCAGCCTCAAGAATTTGAGATTCTTAGTCTTGATACTGAGAATGGTCGCATGAAGTTTTATAATAAGCTTAATAATGATGTTAGACGTGATGGTATTGTATCTATTTTAAAAAATGGAATTAAATGTTATCCTTCACAGGGTACTATTCTTTTCTATCATGCTTTAGATCCCAAAAGATTAAGTTCATACGAGGAGTTTGATAAGAATATCTTTTCAGTAACAAATCAATTAACATACTCAAATCAAAACAGAGCGTTAGAACTTGATTTAGCAATTTTTATTAACGGATTGCCAATATTTACAATGGAACTTAAGAGCCGAGGTTCTAGCACGGGATGGTCATATAAAGATGCAGAAGAGCAATATAAAAATGATAGAGATTCAAGAGAGCCATTATTTAGTTTTAAAAAGTGCTTGGCACACTTTGCTGTTGATGAGAACTTTATAACATTTACAACAAAACTTGATGGAAAAAGCACACGATTTATGCCATTTAATAAAGGTACATTAGCTGGCGGCTCTGGGAATCCTGTTAATTCAAACGGTACAATGACAGATTACTTATGGAAAGAGTTTTTACAACCTAAGACATTAACTTCCATAATTAGAGATTTTGCTTATGTTTCTGTCGATAAGGTGAAAAGAAGTGAAACGCAAATTTTCCCAAGATATCACCAATATAGAGCTGTTACTAAACTAGTAAGAGATGTTGAAGAAAATGGTGTTGGTAAACGTTATTTGATTCAACATAGTGCCGGTAGCGGGAAAAGTAATTCAATTACATGGTTAAGTTATCGTTTAGTAGAGATAAATTATAATAATAAAAAAGCTTTTGATTCGGTTATTGTTGTAACGGATAGATTAAATTTAGATAAACAAATAACTGAAAATATTAGAAAATTTATAGATGAAAAAAGTATTGTAGGTCATGCTAGCTCTTCAACAAACCTAAAAGATCTTTTACTTGATGGAAAAAAAATAATAATTACAACAGTACAAAAATTCCCGTATTTAATAGAAAAAATAGGTTCTGATTTAAAAGGGAAAAACTTTGCTATTATTATTGATGAGGCTCATTCTTCTCAAAGTGGTAGAGCTGCAGCCTCACTTAATATGGCTGTATCAGGAAAAATAAGTGATGAAGAACTAAGTGTAGAAGATCAGTTAAATATAATTATTGAAGCAAGAAAAATGCCAGAGAATGCAAGTTTCTTTGCTTTTACAGCAACACCAAAGGCAAAAACCTTACAAATGTTTGGCGAAGTATTTGATTTGTATTCTATGAAACAAGCTATAGAAGAAGGGTTTATTCTTGATGTACTTAAAAACTATACAAATTTTGAAAATTATTATAAGGTTTATAAAACTATAAAAGATAATCCACAATTTGATAGAAAAAAATCACAACGTAAAATTAGAACTTTTGTTGAAGGACAAGAATTTCCAATCAGATCTAAAGCAGAAGTAATGGTTAATCATTTTATAGAGAATACTTCAAAAAAGATTAATGGTAAAGCTAAAGCTATGATAATAACACAAAGCATACTTCGTGCAATAGAATATTATTATATCGTTAGTGAGCTATTAGAAAATAGTAAAACTGGTTGGAAAGCTGTTGTGGCATTTTCTGGTGAAAAAGAATATAAAGGAAAATTAGTAACAGAAGCTAGCTTAAATGGATTTTCATCAAAAGAAACTACAGAGAAATTTAAAGAGGATCAATATAAGATTTTAATAGTAGCAGATAAGTATCAAACAGGATATGATGAACCTTTGCTTCATACTATGTATGTTGATAAAGTATTGAATGATGTTAAAGCTGTACAAACACTATCTAGATTAAATCGTAGTTCCAAATTTAAAATTGATACTTGTGTATTAGATTTTGCAAACTCTCCTGAACATATTTTAGAATCATTTCAACCATATTACAAAGAAACTAAGTTAGAAACAGAAACAGATCCAAATAAATTATATGATTTACTTAGTATCTTGGATGGTATGTATATTTATGAAGAAGATGAAGTGGATAAAGTTGTAGAACTTTTTTTAAGTAATAAAAATAGAGCGCAAGTGGATTCAATTATAGATAGTATAGTAAAAAGATATGAAAAACTGACTGAAGAAGAACAAGTTGAGTTCAAAAGTGGTGTAAAATCATTTATAAGAACTTATAATTTCTTAGCATCTATACTCCCAATAGGGCAAATTAATTGGGAAAGAAAAGTAATATTCTTTGAACAATTGATACACAGATTGCCAACACCTAGAGAAGAGGATTTTACCAAAGGACTGCTAGATACGGTGGATTTAGAAAGTTATAGACTTGAAAAGAAAAATACTGTTGATATTATTCTAGAAGATGAAGATGGAAATTTAAGTGGTGATAATATAGGTGCTGGAAGAAAGAATCATCTTGAGTTAGATAATCTTGAAAATATTATTGAAACGTTTAATGACATATTTGGGAATATAGCATGGAATGATAAAGATAATGTAATACGTCAGATAAAATCACTACCGGAAATAGTAATGCGTGATGATAAATTTAGAAATGCGTTAGAAAATTCAGATATGGAAAATATAAAAATTGAATATAATAATGCTTTAAAAAATGTATTTAAAAGTATTATGAATGACAATATTGAACTTTTTAAACAGTGGATAAGTAATGCTAATTTTAAAAAATGGTTAAATGAAGAAGTATTCAATGAAATACTTAGACAAAAAATTGATGAAGATTATAAAAAATTAAAAGAATCTGTAGAAATTTATCAGAAAGTAGCAGAGGAAAATATTAATAAAAATTATGATAAATAAGTTTAATTCTTAAAAAGGAAGTAAATATGAAATATTATGATAGCACTATAGAAAATGATGAAAAAAATACATTGTATTCTGAACGATTATCTAATTTAATATTGCAAAGAGAGTTAATTGAAGCCAAAAAATTACTTTTAAATTTTAATGAATATCCAAATGAAGTAAAATATGAATTAAGTATGGCAATATTTCCTTATGTTTCATTGGTTTGTATGGGTTATGAAGAAATTAACGGTATGGATGATGAAGATTTGAAAAATATTATAAAAAATATGAGGACATCTTTGAAATTATTTAGTGATCAAAAAATAAATAAAGCGATAAAAATTATTAATGAACTTAGATCGAAATATTTAGAATTTGTTAATGGTGATTTAGTTAATACATTGGATTTAGGTGTTTATTTTATCAATGGAAATCCTTATTTAAATACATATCAAGTGCAACTTTATTTTTCGGTAAAGTATTCTAGTAAAAAAAATTTAGAATTTTATTTTGGGAAAGATTTAATGTTAATATCAGAAAATATAACAAATTTTATTATGAAAAAATCAAAGACTTTTGATTATTCAGACGGTATTTGCAAATATTATTATCACAACTATAAAATAAAAAAATTTGAACTAGATAGCATAGATTTTAAAAGTGAAGAGTTATCTAAGAATAATATAATTAGTAGATCTCAAATTATATTGATATTTATGATTTATTGTCAATTGAATTTTCTACGTAATGTTCTCCCGCTATTTTTAAATACAGATACTTCTTTATACTATAGAATTAAGTATATAATATATATAAATGTTCGGAAAATTCTTATACAATTTGTAAATATCTATGATAATATTTCTAATCATGAAGTTGTAATTGATATAATACAAGCAAATAGAATCTGTAATGAATTGAGGAATAATATATTTCATTATAAGGTTAAATTAGAAAAGATTAAAATGAAAAAAATATTTGAAAATAAATGTAAAATTTCATTAAAATCTATAATTGATACTTTTTCTAATGAACTAGATATTTTAGTTGATAGTGATTTATATGAGTTTGAAAGTTATATAAAAGAAATAATCAGTATTATTTTTGTTAAAAACAATGAGGGATAGTAATCAGAAAACTAAAATTTTTTTATGAATTACGATAGACTTAAATAGTTTTATTAAAAAAAGGACTATAATATTATGAAATCAAAGAAATTTTTAACAGTATTAATGGCATCTAGTTTATTAATAAGTGGATGTTCAAAAATGAAAGAAGAGAAGAAAGAAAATCCAGTAAAAGATGAAACTGATAAAAATAAAGTGAATTCTTCTAGTAAAGAAGGTCAGTATACATTTAAAGATGGAAAAGTATCAATGGAAGATATGGATTTAAAAATCACTAAATATAAAGTAATTCCAGTAGGGGCTGAAGGTAATGAATATGGTAAGAAACCAGTTATAGCCTTTTGGTATGATACTACTAACAAAAGTGGAAAAGATATAATTAATCCTATGAGTGCATGGTTTGCATCATTTCCTCAAGGAGCAATTCAAGATAACGATAAGAATAAGGTTAATAAACTTCAAGTGGCTATGCATCCAGATAAAACATTGGTTCGTGATCAATCAGCGACTATTAAAAAAGATGGAACAGTTTCTGGAGCTGTAGCTTATGAACTTTCAGACTTAACTACACCGGTAAAACTTACTGCTTACAAAGGTGCGGGTGGAGCTGAACTAGGTAGCCAAGAGTTTGCTGTTAAATAAATATTAGATTTTCCTCATCAAATTTTGATGAGGATTTTTTTATAATAATTTTACTTTCCATTAACATATTTTCGCGTTATAATATAACTATCAACACAACAAATAATTCATTTAACCATGGAGGTAAAGTATGAACAAAGTAATAGAAACAATGATGAACCATCGTACAAGAAGAAGTTTTGTAAAAGGTAATGAATTACCAAAAGAACATTTAGATCAAATTATTGAATGTTCTAAACAAGCATCTAGCTGGATGAACGGTCAACACTACAGCATTATTGCTACAACAGGGGAAACAAAACAAAAAATTGCTGATTTAATTAGAGAACAAGCTCCAGGTAATGCTGCTCATATCGAAAGTTCTGCAGCATTCTTAATATACTGCCTAGACTACAGCAATATTAAATTATCATTTGATATTGAAGGTGGAGAGTTTGATATTTCTAATCAATATGAACCTCTATTAATTGGTTCTATGGATGTTGGTATTGCGATGCAAAACGCTGCATTAGCTGCTGAATCATTAGGATATGGTATAGTATTTTGTGGTGGAGTGAGAGGTTTTGCTAACGGTATTTCTGAATTATTAAATATTCCAGAAAATGCATTATTCTTATGTGGACTTAGTATCGGTATAATTGATGAAGAAAAATCTACTGAAAAAGTTAAACCAAGATTACCACACGAAGCTAATGTTGGATACAATGAGTTTCCAAAATCTAATGAAGAAGTATTAAAAGCATATCGTCAAACTATGATAGATTTTGCCGAAGCTCGTGAGACAAAAACATGGACTAAGAAATTCGCAGACTTCTATGCTAAACCTTCAGGAATAGAAAAAGTAACTAAAGAACTATTAGAGAAAAATGGATTTGTAGGTAAGAAGGAATAGAAAAGAAAATTAAATATTGAAAAACGCTTATATGGTTGTATACTAGATAAGCGTTTTTTTATAACAAGATAATGGGAGAGATGACTTTTTTTAAAAAAAGTGTACTAATTGATACATTTTTAATTGACGAAAGTCATAGTTTTAGTTATGATGATAGTACAAAGAGGTGATTTTATGAACCCTAATTATAATCAAAATTATACAAAAGAAGATATAAAAAATATTCTATGTACAATAAAAGAATGTATAGAATACAATAAGTACACGATTTCATTTAATCAAAATAGGCGAGAAAATATCGCATTTGTTAACGATTATAATATTAGAAGTGATAAGCAAAAATGAATATTATTAAATATTAAAGTTGATGATTTTGTCACTCTCTACAGAATACGAATGTTGGATATGAACATGAAGTGTTGTATGTTTTTGTACCCAAGTAAGTTTATATAATATAGATGATGTAGAAGAAGTCGTAGATATTTATACAAAGTTTAATATAATTGACTATGGAGAGACAAATCGAACAATAGTGATTTTCTTTCATAAAAGCAATAAAGAAATAGATTATGTATTTAGATAATCTAATTATATAGATGATGTATATTTTGAAATAGGTA
This sequence comes from uncultured Gemella sp., assembly GCA_963544045.1. Lineage (GTDB taxonomy): Bacteria > Bacillota > Bacilli > Staphylococcales > Gemellaceae > Gemella. The sequence goes on from CAUUEM010000005.1 coordinate 24,701, forward strand.
AATGTAAGTGAGGAATGCTGATATGGAAAAAGTTTTTTGTGAGAATTGTAGAAATGATGTTGAGTATAATGTTATTGAAGAACAAATGATAGAAACTATAAAGGGTGAGACTTATACTTACACTGGTAAAGTTGCTAAATGTAAAGAATGTAAATCTGATATCTTTGTGAATAGTATAAATGATTATAATCTAAAAGATTTATATGATGTATATAGAGAAAAGAATGGTATCATCTCTTTAGAGAAAGTATTAGGAATATGTGAAAAGTATAATATATCTAAGCGTCCATTGTCATTGTTATTAGGATGGGGTGAACAAACTTATTCGCGTTACTGTAATGGAGATATTCCTAGTAAACAATATTCAGATATACTAAATAAAATTTATGAAAGTCCAGTATATTATAGTGAACTCTTAGAAAATAATAAAGAAAAATTACCTTCAGAAACTGCGTATAAAAAAAGTAAAAAAGCAGTTGATAAAATTCTTGAAGAAAATTTAAATGAAGAGTCAAAAATAAATAGGGTTATTAATTATATCTTAAATCGTTGTGAAGATATTACGCCTTTAGCGTTACAAAAATCATTGTATTATGTCCAAGGATTTTATTATGCATTTAATAATGAATTCTTGTTTGAAGAGGATTGCCAAGCATGGGCACATGGTCCGGTATATCCCGAGGTTTATTTTAAATATAAACATTATAAATTTGATCCTATTAAATCAAAAATAGAAGTTTCAGATACTATATTTACATCATCAGAATTGATAATTATGGAAAATGTAGTAAAACATTTTTGTTGCTATAGCGGTAAAGTATTAGAAAAATTTACACATTCTGAATACCCTTGGTTACAAACTAGAGGGAAAATTCCAGAATTGGACTCATCTACTGAGATAATAAAAAAAGAGTATATTGGAAAATATTTCAAAGACGTTATAGAAAAATACAATATGATAAATCCTAATGATATAGAATCATATGCAAAAAAAATGTTTGATTGTATGTAAAATATTATCCTACTAATTTGAAAATAGTGCCGCTGGCTGATGGAGCGGGATAGAAGTAATTCAGTTCGAAAATAGTGTTGCTCGCTGATGATATGGAATAAAAATAATTCAGTTTAAAAATTCTGTTTAGATGTATATACGCATAAATAATTGCCACATATGTATTTTAATAATATATATGTGGTGTTTTTTGCATGATAAGTAATAAAATAAAGTGCAACAGTTAAATAAAAACACCTATGTAATTCTATAAGAGTTTGTAGAACTGTATTCGAGAAAGTTATCAATTGAGCATATATTTTTAGATTTATAAGATAGTATTATGTGTATTATGTATGATAAAGCTTGTAAAGATGGTAGTTTATGAGCTGTTTTAGTTTTTTAAAATTTTTTTTAAAAAACTATTGTCAAAAAAGGTCAAACGTGCTATAATTTATTTAAGGTCAAAAAAGGTCAAAGGTAATTTGACATTAAAATAATAAATTTGACGGGCATAGACCTACTAAAAATAAAAAGGAGATTTACAATGGATATTAATAGTTTTACAAATAGTGTGAAAGAAATCTT
>CAUUEM010000006.1:0-23800 GCA_963544045.1 uncultured Gemella sp.
AGTTAATTGTTATAACTTAACATTATTAAGTTATTCAATTTATCTAATTAAAAAATATAGTAAAAGGAGAATTTTCTATGAGTTTTTATAAAAAAATGCCATTAATAGTAAAACTTATTTTAGCTGTTGCTCTTGGGATTGTTTTAGGAAGTGCTCTTCCTACTTCTATCATTAGAGGATTCGTAACTTTCTCAACAATCTTCAGTTCATTCTTAGGTTTCACTATTCCACTTATTATTGTTGGGTTTATCGTACCAGGTATTAGCCAAGTTTCTAACAATGCTGGTAAACTTCTTGGGCTTTCTACAGGAGTTGCTTATATATCTACACTTATCGCTGGAACATTCGCTTTCTTAGTATCAAAAGTAGTTTTACCAAACATACTTGCTAATTCTTCACTACAAACATTCCAAAACCCAGAAGACTTAATGCTTAAAGGCTATATCGAATTTAAGATGACTCCTATCTTCGATGTTACAACAGCACTTGTTATCTCATTCATTCTAGGTATCGGAATTTCAGCAACACAATCTGAAAGCTTAAAACAAGGATTCAATGACTTTGGAGAAATTATCGAGAAATTACTTTCTTCAGTAATTATTCCATTATTACCATTCTACATCCTTGGGGTATTTATGAATATTACTGCTTCTGGTGAAGTATTCAAGATTCTAAAAATCTTCGCTATGGTCTTCGTTCTAATTATCTTATTACACTTTATTATTATTGCTGTTCAATACACAGTTGCAGGTACAGTTAATGGAAGAAATCCATTTAAAATGCTTGTTAATATACTACCAGCATATATGACAGCTATCGGTACACAGTCATCAGCTGCTACTATCCCAGTAACACTGAAAAGTGCTAAGAAAATGGGTGTTGATAAAAATATTGCAAACTTCACTATTCCGTTATTTGCAACTATTCACCTATCAGGTAGTACAATTACATTAACTACTTGTGCATCTGCTGTTTACTGGTTACAACACGGGGCTGCATTCCCATCAACAGTAGTAATGATTAAATTCATCCTACTTCTAGGAGTTACAATGGTTGCCGCTCCAGGTGTTCCTGGTGGTGCTGTAATGGCAGCTCTTGGACTATTACAATCAGTTCTTGGATTCAATGAAGTTATGTTATCACTTATGATTGCATTATACATCACTCAAGATAGCTTCGGAACTGCATGTAACATCTCTGGAGATGGTGCTTTATCAGCTATCGTTGATAAATTAAATAGAGTTTTCTTTAAAAAAGATAAACAACAAGACTTAGCATAAAAAAATAAATAGTAAGCAGAAATTTCTGCTTACTATTTTTATTTTAGTTTGTATTTTAATCTTACTGGATTATGATCACTATATCTGTAGTCTTGACCCAAAGTTTCTACACTAACCACTTCGATATTATCGCTTACCATATAACCATCAATAATAAATCCATAAGTCCCTTCACTACCACTTACGTATGGTTTATTATTAAGCCTCGCTGAATTTTTACTTTCATCATAAACCAATTTAAATCCTTCTGGAATTAAACTCTTATCAAAGTTCTCTGCACGCCATAGATCCTCTGGAACCTTATTGATTTCTTCTTTAGATAATGTTTTTAGCGATTGGTTAAAGTCCGCACCTACCAGAACATAATTTCCTTTTTTGTACTCTTTTTCAATAAATTCTACTAGCTGTTTAGTTTGAGCTATTTTACCCTTATTTTCCTTATCATACGCATCAAAGTGCGCATTAATAATAACTAATTGCTTATCACTATTTTCAACTTTACTATAGATCACTGAAAATCCACGTTTTAAATTCGCTAATTTTTCAGGGAAAGTAAATGGAATTGGCATTTGATAACGTTCTGCACGATCAACATTGTGTTTTGTAGCTGTATAAATACCACTATTTACCTTACCTAATGTTGGCCATGGATAAGGAATATACTTAACTTTAAAATTATATGCCAAAATACTATTTAAACCTAGTTCTTTATCTAAATATGATACTTGGTTAATGTTATAACTACGTTTTGAATCTTCATCAACTTCTTGTAATAAAGTAATATCTGCATTTTCATCTTTAATTATTTGGGCTATATTTTTAATATTTTCTTCTACATGAGCTTTATCAAGCGGTAAGACCATCTTTCCTCCATCCATAAAGAAATCTTCGTCTTTATCAAGACCAGCATACCCAATATTCCAATCAAAAGCGGTGTACTCTTTACCTATCTGCACACTCTCACTTTGCTGTTTTATAGTATTTTGTAAAGTTAACTCTTCTACATCTTGTGGTTTATACTCTGTCGCCATTAAATACCCTACTAACGCTCCAAAACATAAAACTAGCGTTAAAAGTATACTACCTAATATTTTAAATAATTTCTTCATAGAACCTCCTTAGATTTAATTCACTATTTTTCTAAAAAAGATTGATTACATAGCTTTCCTAATTTTTTATATTTAGGTTGGTTATAAATCAATCTCTCTGTCATTATTTTTCTATTTGTTTTTTATCGGGAACTTGAGATATGATAATACCAGCAAACACTATTAACATACCTAATCCTTCTCGGATACCTACATGTTCATTAAGAATCAATACTCCACCAATTACTGCAACTATCGACTCTAAACTTAAAATAAGCGACGCTGTATGAGGTGGAACATTTTTTTGTCCTACTATTTGTAAAGTGTACCCTACCCCACTTGAAAGGACACCTACAGCTAGTAATGGCCAAATCACACTTAGTATATCCGCAAGTACAATTTTTTCAGTAAAGACAGCTAATACTAAACTAAGAACTGATACAACTACTAATTGAACAATTGATAAAAACATTGAGTTAACTCTAGCAGCTGAATAATCAATAACTATTATATGAATACCGAAGAAAAGTGCACTAATAAGAACAACTATATCCCCTATTTCTAAGATGAATTCCTCTTTTACAGAAATAAAATAAAACCCAATTACCGCTAATACTAATCCGATAATAAAAAATTTATTTAGTTTATTACCTAGAAAAATTCCAATAAATGGAACGAAACATATATATAATACTGTAATAAATCCTGCTTTCCCTGCTGTTGTCATACCCACACCTACTTGTGATATGTACATTGAAACAAATAGAATAATTCCACATATTATACCTAAAATCCATTCCTTTTTCTTAGATACTTTCATTGCAAGATTCTTAGGATCTTGACTTTTATATAATGCTGGCATTAATACTGCAGAAAGAATAATAAAAACAACTGCAATTACGGATCTAATTCCTACTACTGTAAGTGGTCCAAGAACTTTACTAGCAATATTTTGCCAAATAAATGCAAGCCCCCAAACGATTGTTACCATAATTAACAAAACTTCTGAAATAAATTTTCTCACACTACACTCTCCTTTATTTTAATTTGATTCTTATCCTATACCATTGTATATTTTTAAAGATAAAAATTCAACTATAATTACTAATTTTTAAAAAAGATTTAAAATTTTAGTTTTAGACATAAAACCCCATAAATAAGAAGGTTATGTAAATATACATCCTCTACATAACCCCTTACATAATACTATATTAAGATTACTCTTTTTTCTGAAGCATCTTTAATTAGTTCTAATTTTTCTACTGATAAGTATCCTTTTGTAAAATCTTCTACATTAAGTCTTTATTAAACATATTAAAAAACGACATAGATAACCTTAGCTATCTATGTCGTAATAGTAATCTATATTATTTAGCAGATTCTTGAGAATTTAATTCTAAAGCATGTAGTTTTTGTTGACCTTTACCAAGTTTTTCTGGGTTTAGTGCTTTAACACGTTTGTTAACCCATGTTAAGTCAGTATCCCAGCTTAATGGGAAGTATGGTAATTCGTCAGCAACTAAGTTGTCAAATTTGTTGTAAGCTTCTTTTAGTTTGGCATCGTCGAACATTGCGTCAGAACTTTGCTCTTTGAACGCTTCATCAAATGTTGAGCTTGTGTAACGGTATAAGTTAAGTGGAGTTTTACGTCCTAACATGCTTGAACGGTCAGGGTTAGTACCTAATTGCCATGCACCTTGGAAGATATCGATAGATTTATCCCCTGCTAATAGACGAGCAGAGAAGTCTTTTGGAGACATTAATTTACCGTCTACTAATTGAACATCTAATCCTACTTCTTTCCAAGCTTTGATGAATGTATCAGCTAATGCTTGGTCATAGTCAGCCCCTGTGTTACGGATAGCGAAGTTAAATGTTACTTTTTTACCGTTTTTATCTTCACGTAGTCCATCTCCATCAGTATCTTTATATCCTGCTTCATCTAATAATTTTTTAGCTTTTTCTACATCTTTTTTAACTGCAGTAGCATTTTCATTTTGTAATTTACCAGTTGCTGGTGGATACATACCTGAACCAGTTGGTGTGAAACGTAATCCTTTGAATACTTTTTCATTGATTTGATCACGGTCTACTGCTAATTCGAATGCTTGACGTACATTTTTATCTTTTAGTTTAGAATCTGGATCTTCCACGTTTTCAGATTTCTCTTTATCCCATTGTCCAGTTCTGAATCCTACATATGATAAGTAGTATGATGGTTTACTTAAGAAGTCCCCATTTTTAAGGTCTTTAGAGCTATCCCATACATTTGCAGTTACTCCAGGTAATACGTCTACATCACCGTTTTTGATTACTGAACTTGCTTGAGCTGGTGATACAACTTTGAATTCAATTTTCTTAACTTTTACATCATTTTTTTTGTAGTAATGAGGGTTTGCTTCCGCAAGAACACTTTCACCGTTTACTTCTTTAGCGATTGTATATGGACCATATGATAATGGTTTTTTATTTAAATCAGCTTCTGCAAATTTAGCGAAGTCTTTTGAAGCATCTGCTACTTGTTTTGCATTAAGAACATTAGTAATCCATCCTTCACCAAATAGAACTGAAGGTTTGATTTCTTTATATTTAACAACTACAGTTTTATTATCTTTTTCTGTAATACCAGAAATTTTGTCAGCTTTTCCTTCGTGGTAGTCTTTCATACCTTCAATTAGATCGAATGCATTAGTATAACGCGCATTTTCTTTGAATTTAGGGTTACCCATTAATTCATATGTAGCAACGATATCTTTAGCTGTTACTTCACTACCATCACTCCATTTAAGATCTTTATGGACTGTAAATGTAATTTCTTTTTTCTCACGATCTAAGTGGAATTTAACCGGATCATCTTCGTTATCTTGTTTTACTTTACGCTCGTCATCAGTAGAGAATGTATCTCCCACAACATTTCCGATTACTTCATTATCTGTTTGTTGTGTTAAGAAAATTGGGTTCCACATACCTGTTAATGGTGTTGCTGAAAGGATACCATATTTTAATGTAGCTCCGTCTACTGCTGAACCACCGTTATCTACCTCTGTTTTAAACTCAACTTTCGCTTTTGGTGCATTTTTTGAGCTAGAATTGTTTGAAGTAGAGCATCCTGCTAAAATAACTGATAGAGCCATCGCAGAACTAAATACTTTTAAAAATTTACTCTTTTTCATTTACTATTTCCTCCAAATAATATAAATATACTTAAAATTTAACGTAAAGATATTCTAACATTATTTTTAAAATAAGTCAATATAATTGTCAGAATATTTTCGAAAAATTTAAGTCTATTTTTAGTAATAGTTTGATATAATGCGTTTTATCAAATAAAAATAATATAGATTTTTTGTAACTCTGATATGAAAAGATAATTATTTTCAATAAATTCCCGTAAAAAAATACACCCAAGCAATAATTGCTTGAATGTATTTTTTATGTTATTATTTTGCTGGTGCATCTGCAGTTAACTCTAATTCGTAAAGTTTTTGCGTACCTAGATTTATTTTTTCTACATCTAGATTTTTAATACGTTTGTTAACCCATGTTAAATCGCTCTTCCAGCTGAATGGTAACCACGCTGCATCTTCTCTGAATTGTTTATCAAATTTTTGATATGCTTCTACAAGTTTCTTATCATCAAACATATCGCTACTTCCCATTGCATCCAATGATTTTTGGATTTCTTCTGTTGTGTAACGTTGGTAGTTAAGTGGTGTAGATTTACCTACTAATGAAGAAGCATTTGGATCTGTTCCTAATCCCCAAGCTCCTTGGAAAATATCGATTCCTGGGTCATCCCCTTGAACACGTTGTGACCAGTCTTTTGGTGCCATAAGTTTACCGTCAACAAGTTTTACATCTAATCCTACTTCTTTCCAAGATTTGATGAATGTATCTGCTAATGCTTGGTCGAAATCTTGACCTGTGTTACGGATTGCGAAGTTAAATGTAAGTTTATTACCATTTTTATCTTCTCTTAATCCGTCACCATCTTTGTCTTTAAGACCTGCTTCATCAAGAAGTTTTTTCGCTTTTTCTACATCTTTAGTATATTTTTCACCTTCTGCACTGTGGAACATTTTAACTATTGGTGGATAGAATCCAGAACCAGTTGGAGTGAAACGTAATCCTTTGTAGATTTTTTCATTAATTTGATCCCAGTCAACTGCATATCCAAATGCTTGACGCACACGTTTATCTGCTGCTTTTGCATTTGGATCAACTTCTACTTGACCTTTTTCTTTATTGAATTTACCAAGTTTAAATCCTACATAAGATACATAACGTTCTGATTGTCCTAAGATTGTTCCGTTTTTAGCCTCTTTAGTTCCTTCCCAAACACCAGTAGTTAACTGAGTCATGTAGTCTACTTCTCCGTTTTTAAGAACAGCACTTGCTTGTGCAGGAGATACTACTTTGAATTGGATTTCAGGAATTTTTACTTTGTCTTTTTTGTAGTAATGTGGGTTAGCTTTCGCTAGAACACTTTCCCCGTTAACAACTTTATCTAAGTAATATGGTCCATAAGATAATGGTTTAGTATTTAATTCTGCTTCTGCAAACTTAGTAAAGTCTTTTGATGCTGCTTCTACTTGTCCTTTATTTAAGAATTCAGCAATAAATCCTCCACCCCAAAGAAGAGCTGGTTTAATTTCTTTATATTTAAGAACAACAGTTTTGTCATCTTTTTTCGTAATACCAGCGATAGAACTTGCTTTTCCTTCGTGATATTCCTTCATACCTTCGATTACTTCAAACTCATCAGTGTAACGAACGTTTTCTGTAAATTTAGGGTTACCCATAAGTTCATATGTAGCAATGATGTCATCAGCTTTTACATCTTCTCCGTTGCTCCATTTAAGATCTTTGTTTACTGTTAGTGTAACCTCTTTTTTGTCACGATCTAGGTGAAACATAACCGGTGCGTCTTTATCGTCTTGTTTAAAACGTGATGACTCATCAGTTGTGAATGCTCCTGTCATTGTTCCGCTCATTACATCCCAGTCTGTTGCTTGAAGGTAAAATACAGGGTTAAACATACCTGTTAATGGATCCGCACTTAAAATCCCAACTTTCAATTGTTGGTTAGCTAACGCAGTTCCACCGTTGTCTACTGATGTTTTAAACTCAACAGCTGCCTTAGTTCCTTTATTTTTTGTACTTGTACTTGAACATCCTGCAAGTATCATTGTGAGAGCCATAGCTGAACTAACAACCTTTAACATTTTTTTTCTTTCCATATACCAATTTCCCCTCTATGCACCTGTACATACATAGCCTTTCTTTGATGTGTTTTACACATTATAGCAAACAAAGTATTCACCGTCAAACTATTGTCAGAAAATTTAACATCATTGTTTACATAATTATATGAATTTTCTTATTTTTCGCTTCAAATCAATATTTTTAAATCTTTAAATCTCTATTAAAACAAAAAGTAAAATAGACAAAACAATCATCTATTCTACTTTTTTTTATTATTTTTTAAATTCCACACCATTTTGAATAAGTCTTAAGATTGTTTTCTCACCTATTCCTTCTAACTTTAATACGTCCTTTTTATTTACTTCAGAGAAATCATCTTTAGTATAGAATCCATTATTTCTAAATATATATATTTTATTTTCTATACCTTTAAAAATTTCTTTTTCAAAATTAAATTTTCTATCAATTTTTTTGAACTCTTCCTTCGGAAGCTTATTATTCGCAAAGTATTTCATATAATCATAATGATACAATGTTAAGATATACTGATCTATCGTTCTAAATGCAAAGATAACTCTATCTAATTTGTTTTTTAGATTTTTAGGTGTTTTTTCTACTAAATCTACAGGTATTTCACTTGCATTTATATGCTCAACTAACTTATTATTAATTAATTTTATACATTCAAAATAATAGTGAGCTAAAGGTATATTTCCTTTAGTTATATAATTAGAAACTAGCAACATAAGTAGCGCTTCATCTTTTTTATAATCATAACTTTTTACCAGTTTTAGTAATTCTTCTTCCATATCACTATATAAATATGCTTTCCCAAGTTTATATTTCACATCATATTTATCACTTGGGTTTACTTTTAAAACTAATGAGAAGCAATCAATTGCTTTTATATAAAAATTTTGAGTTAAGTATAAGCTACCTAACATATTTGTTAGCCTTAATTGACGGTTTATATCCTTATCGTCAACAAAAGCCACATCACCGCTTTCTAACGCTGCATCTTCTAGTTTACCCTCTACTTTCATAAGTTCAAACTCTAAATCATAAACTTCTTTAATCAATAGTTCGTCTATAGAATCTACAGGAGGGTATTCTCCATAATTTTCTTCCTCTTCATCATTATTATTTGATAGTTCTAACATATTTTCATATTCATCAATATTACTATTTATTGTTTCACTACAACATTTTAAAAACTCTTCCAAGGCATCCTCTACGTTAGAAAAGTTATTTAGCACTAGAAATTCTTTCCAAAGTTGGATTAGTAACTTATTATTTATATCTTTTTCCATATTTACTACTCCTCCCTAAATTCAACACCATTTTTTATTAATTTATTAACAGTTCCTACTCCGATACCTTCTAAATCAAGTACTTCTTCTTTAAATAGATCTAAAAAACAATCCTTATCTACTAAAGCTGCTTCCCATAAAATAAAAATCTGTTTTTCACCTATTTGTTTAAATGTAGAATCACAAAACATATCCATCGGCGTAACTTCATCACGTTTTAAATAACGTCTAATTTTTCTATCATTTATAGGGGTTCTTTTTCTCAGGCTAGCGATTATATCAAAGAAGTACTCTTTATTAAAAAGGTCTTCAAAATCACAGAAAGCTCTGATTATTTGAGCATATTTCACCCTGTCTTCTCCAGAAATATGCATAGATTTTTTTGGGGAATTCAATATTTTTTCTAAATGAACATTTAAATACTTATTAGTTCGTCTTAATTTTTCAAAATAAGCAAAGGCTGCTTCCTCTTCTTGAACTAATATATGATAGAAAAATTTTGATAGTATAATAGTTTCATCATTTTTTAGTTCATCCCCTAGGCTATTATAGTGAATGTCATAATCACTAAATTTATTATTTAATAAATATGAAATTAAGAATTTACGATGCATATCAATAAAGAAATTTTCATTAAAAAAATCAAGGTACTTATAATAACTTCTTGGTGCTCTATTATAAAGTTTATTTTCCATATAAAATTGCGCAAGATGACTTGAAACACGATATTCAAATGGATTTACTTCTACTCCTGATATTTTATACAATTTAATAGGAAATCCCTCAGTTTCCTTCCTAAGTTCAATTATCTTTTTCTCTTTTACATACTCCACGTCATTGCTTGCTAATATAGCAAAAACTCTCGCTTCTATATTATAGCTAGATTCTTCTAGAGCTGCATTTAATAGATTTCTTTCTCTTCCTTCACTATCAAGAAACCTACAAAACAATTCCAAACTCCTAATAAAATCTTCTGTGTTATTTTTTTCATTAAACTCTATTTTATTATAGAAGTCTAATCCACTAATCTTTAAAACTTCTGCTACTGAAATTTCCTCTTTAACCTTTCCTCCAGGAAAATTAATTATCTTTTTATTTTCCGACATAAATCACTCCCCCATTCTGTTATTATATTGTAATTTTATTATAACACTTTTCTAAATACTCTGCTACAATTAAGCTAGTATATACATTCAATAAAATCTATAATTTTAATAATAATTAAGTTAATTTTTCTTCTTTTAAAAAATTAAAAACAAATATATTTTTTGTTTTAGATATATAATCTATAATCTTTTCCTCAAATATTTTCTCTATAAAAATTTTATTATACTCTCAAACCTTTTTTGTTACTAGTGTTTTACTAATTTTAATTAATAGAATAAAAATTAAGCGTCTATTTCCTCTGAAAACATTTGTTATTTTACTACTTTTCATGATAATATACACTTATACACTATTTTAAGGGGGGCATATAAATGCTAAATGAACGAAAAAAATATTCATTAAGAAAATATAAAATAGGATTGTTTTCAGTGTTAGTAGGTGCTGGTTTTGCAATTGCAGCTCCAGACGGAGCATTTGCTGCAGAAATAGAAAATGCAACAACTCCTGTTGTTTCTACTGCCCAAACCAACGCTACTGAAGCAACTCCTGTACATGAAAAAGCTATCGAGAAAAAAGTAGAGAACACCCTTCACTCTACTCCACAAACTGAAAAAGTAAATGAAAATCAATATAGTAAAGTTCAAACTGGCGGAACTCCTGCAAGTAATGAAGTTACTACTAACAATACAGCTGATACTACAATCGCACCAAATACTAACCCAAATAAAGTAAGTGAAGAAAACTCACTTATCAATGTTCAACCTCTTTGGGATAAAGGGATTAAAGGTCAAGGTCGTGTTGTAGCTGTTTTAGATACTGGTCTTGATATTAGTCACAATCTTTTTCAACTTCTAGATAAAAGTAAAGCTCGTTATAAAAATGAAGCAGAATTAGAAGCCGCAAAGAAAAAAGCAGGTATTAACTATGGTAAATGGTACAATGATAAAGTAATTTTTGCATACAACTACAGTGATATGAATGATGATATAAAAGAATTTGATACTTTATCTCATGGTACTCACGTATCTGGTTCTGCAGTTGGCAATGGTACTGAACCTGCCCCAACCGGAGATATCATTAAAGGTGTCGCTCCAGAAGCTCAACTTATCTTTATGCGATTATTCTCTGAGAAAAAAGGTGGAACTCAACAAAGTTTCACTATGGTAAAAGCTATTGAAGATGCAGTAAAATTAGGAGCCGATACGATTAATATGAGTTTTGGTTCTCCTACTGGTATGATTGATGATCTTGATGATGCTACTCGTGCAGCCTTAGAAAAAGCACGTAAAGCTGGAGTCACTATTGTGACAGCTGGAGGAAACTATGCAACAAGTGGTTACTGGCATACTAAACCTAAAGCTGAGAACCCTGACTACGGAACTGTTAATACACCAGCAGTAGACCCTAATGTATTAGCAATTTCTGCATATAATGCATCTGTTGCCCATAAAACATCTATAACTTTAGATGTACCTCAATTAAAAAATAATGCAGATTTTAATAATGGTCATTCTGATGTTGTTCATTATTTATTAACATTCAACACTAAAGGTGATGAAGACTATGTTTATCTTCCAGTTGGAGAAGCTGGTTCTTATAGCGATAAATCTGTAAATGGTAAAATCGTACTAGTTGAAAGTGGCGGTTCTGTTACTGATAACGACAAACTTATCGAACTAAGAAAAGCTGGGGCTAAAGGCGTACTTATCTATCAAAATAAAGAACAAGGTGATACACCTACTAAACTATATTTAGGTGGTTACGAAAGTTCATATATTCCAGTTGGTATTATCGGTAATAAACTAGGTGCTGAACTTGCTGCTAATGTTGGTAAATACAAACTAAATATTACTAATAAAGTAGTTAAAGAACCTTATAAAGATGCTAATAAAATGTTATACTTCTCTGGTTGGGGAGTTTCTACTGAAGGTGAACTTAAACCTGATGTCGCATTCCCAGGTGGAATGATTTATTCTTCAGTAAATAATGGTTTATACTATATGAACTCTGGAACTAGTATGGCAACTCCTCATGCAGCAGGATCTGTAGCTCTTATAAGACAAGCTCTAGAGGAAAGATTCCCAAATTATTCTAAAGAAAAATTAGAAGCATTATTACAAAACTTAGTAATGAGTACAGCTAAACCTGCTATCAACCCTGAAAGCAACACTTATTATTCACCTCGTCAACAAGGTGCAGGATTAGCAGATGTAGCAGGTGCAGCATTCGGAGATTTATACCTTACAACAAAAGATAAAAAACCAAGTATCACTTTAGGAAACGTTGAAGATAAGTTTGAATATGAAATTACTGTTCATAATCTTTCTAATAAAGATAAAAAATTAGAGTACAATACTGTTGTGAATACTGATGAAGTGGTTGATGGTAGAGCAACTCTTAAAGCTAGACAACTTGCTGATGTTAAAGGTGAATCTATAATCGTTCCTGCTAATGGTTCTAAAACTGTAAAAGTTAGCGTAGATACTTCTAAATATTCAGAAGAATTAAGTAAACTAATGAAAAATGGGTATTTCATAGAAGGATTCACTTTCTTTAAAGATAGCGAAACTAAAAAAGAAGTAGTAAGTGCCCCATTCTTAGGTTTTAAAGGTACTTTCCAAGACTTACAAGGAATAGAAAAACCAATCTATGACTTTAAAGATAAGGAAAAACCATTCTATTACTATGCAGATGAAAAAGCTGAAACACTTACTAAAGATGAAGGAAATCACTTCACATCATTAGTAACAAGTACGTATGCAGATGGTAATTATTATGAAAAAGTATTAGGAGAAAATGGTACAAATTACGATGGAAATAACCTTTACTTCTCTCCTAATGGTGATGGAAATTATGACACTGTTAAACTAAAAGCTGTTTTACTTCGTAATGTAGATAACATTAACCTAAAAGTATATAAAAAAGATGATGTTAATAGAACACAACCAATTTTTGATTCAGGTAATGAGAGTCAACGTAAATCAGACTATGGTTGGGCTATGAACGCACGTAGCGCCGTTGTATCTTCATCTGACTGGAATGGAAAAGATAAAGATGGTAACTTAATGCCTGATGGTGAATACCAATATGTAATTACATACAGACCAAGTGCTGCGGGTGCGAAAAAACAAGAACTTAGCTTTATTGTTAAAATAGATAATACAGCTCCTACTTTAGAAAAACAAGAAAATCTTTATAATAAAGAAACAAGAGTATTTAATCCAGGTAAAGCTATCGAAAATGGTAGTGGTCTTGATGACACTTCACTAACATATACTAAAGATGGTGCAGAAGTAGAAGTTAAAAAAGAAAAAGATGGAACTTATAAGCTACCAGAAGGTGTAGATTTAAGTACTGTTCGTTATTATATTTGGGATAAAGTCCAAAATATGACTACTCTTGATATCAATGGGAATTTAGTAGTTGCACCAACTACTCCTTCTAATAACACTAGCGATGATACTACAACACCTGCAGAAAAAGATACTGCTGGTCGTATTGAAGTTAAGTTTACCGACGATTCATCAGGTGCTGACTATGGAATGTATCCAGAAATTACTCGTTATATTGTTCTTGATGAAAATGGTAAGAGAGTTGATGTTGAGTTAAATAAACACTATGAGTCAACATTACCTACTCTACCTTACGGTAAATATACTATAAAAATAGTTGATCAAGATCAAAAAGTAACATGGATTACTTCACCTGAAATAACAGTTACTATTGATAAAGACAATCCACAAAAAGTTGTTGACTTTAGATTTAATTACGCTGATACCAATAGATTGGACGTAACCTTTAACCAAACTATTCCAGAAGGAACTAAAGTATTTGCAGTAAGCAAATTGGGTAAAGCATACGAACTAACACTTGGTAAATATAATAAACAGGCATTTGAAAAACTATTATTGAATGGTGATTATACTATTCGCATTGAATTACCTGAAGGATATGAAGCTGATAAAAATAACTTTGATTACGCTATAACTAATGGTATCCATAATGTAAATATCAATATTACTAAGTTAGATACTACTCCTAGTGGAGATAATACTAATAACAACAGTAACAATAACAATAGTGATAGCAATAGTAATAGTAATAATAGTGATAATAACAACAATAGCAGTGACAACAACACTACTAATAATACAAGTAGCAATAAGTTACCTAACAACGAAAACACTAAACCTCTTCATGTTAATCAAGATGGTAAGAGAATTCCTACATCTAAAGTCGCTAAACCAACTTCAAAATTATTACCAAATACTGGTTTAGAACAACAAGATGATGGAGTTGCTGCTACTAGCTTTGCAGCTTTAATAGCTGGTATTGCCTTAGCAGTAAGAAAACGTCAGGAAAATGAATAATTAATTTATAAAACGGATTTGAAAATTCAAATCCGTTTTTGTATTTTTTAAAATAATAACCCTCTGAAATCATACTTTCATTAAATTGCGCCACACCTACATAATATCCTTCTATCCAACACTTTCTATTCCTATACTTGTGTTTCAAATTCGCGTGTTTATTAAATATCATTATTGAACTTTTTCCTTTCAAGTATCCCATTATCCTTAAAACATTATATTTTTATAAATTTGTCAATATTTCTTTTATACTTTTTTATATTACTTTTCATTTATACTAAGAAAAAAATATAATATGACACTTATATTAATAACCTATTAAACTGTAGAATTATTCTCTCTTTAACTATCTTTATTTTATTAAAAAAGAATGATTTTCAATAACTTCTTTTCCCGCTACTCGCATAGAGTGTGGTTTTTCTTTCAAAACTTGGTTTCCTCTACTGGCTTAAGCTACTACCAAATGCTGAGTATGGAAATTTCATCCTCTGCACTTGGCGTTTATATCTATAAAAGTCTTCATATAATTTTATAAATTATTAGTAAATCTTAACTTATTAAAAACAATTTAATCCGCAAGCATGATTGTGTCATTTATCTCCCTTCTAATACATTTTTAATATTATCTTTTACTTCATTTAAACTCTCATCATCTATTTGTGTCATATATAAACTTGCTTCAGGCATAGCATAAGACGTTAATCCCATTCTTCCTGTTCCTATTAATGCTTGAGATCTTACGATATAATCTTTTCCTACAGTTAATTGCTCATTTGCAAGATTCATAGCTGTTTCCAATGGCATATTGGTTTGGAGAGCCTCTGCCAATTCTTTAATTATACTATTGTAGTTTGATATTCCTTCTCTTGTTGATAACTTCCTAATCATTGCTGTAATAACTTTCTCTTGATTTTTTCCTCGATCATTATCGCCATCTATTAAACTATAACGTTCTCGAACAAATGCTAGTGCATGAGCAGAATCAAGGTGTACCATTCCAGGTTCAAAAGTATAATTTCCAATACTTGATACAAAATTTTGTTCATTATAGACATCCACACCACCGATAATGTCTATTATCTTAATGAATGATGTAAAATTAAGCCTAGCATAATAATCTATTTTTAAATCATATAAATTTTCTAAAGTATGAATAGATGTATCTACACCATATATACCGGCATGAGTTAATTTATCATACTGATTATTTCCACTGTCAGCTATTCTTACATATGCATCTCTTGGAGTTGTAGTTAGTAAGATTTTTCCTGTTTTTCTATTTACAGTCATTATTATATTAACATCTGATCGTGCTACTGATGATATAGTACCATATGTATCTATACCACTTATATAAACATTAAAAGTATCTCCTGGATTTATTTTTGCTTTTGTTATTACTTCTTTTGTAATCTTGTACTCATATATTTTTTTGGTTTTCTCACTAAAATCAGTGTATTGACTAGTTACAAAACTCTCATGAGCACTATTTAATATCATGACTTTGTTTTCACCTTTTTCTAGCTTCTCATAAGCACTAATATAACTTCTCGTTTCCACTAAGTTTATTATTTTATTATTGTTTTTTTTGTGTATATTTTTCATAAATTCATTAATATTTTCTCCATCACTAGATACTGGTGCTGCTACATTATCCTCTCCTATATCTTCTAATGAATCAATATTACTATCTTTTAACACTACTATGCTCATTGTATACTCACTTACTGCTGCAGTACTATTAAGACTATCAAACAAATTTATTGCTGTTCTAAATTGCAAATATGCAAATATAAGAATTATATTCATAAGAAATAATAATATCGTACTTAATACTTTTACTTTCCTTTTTATGATGGAGTATATCCCCAATATTATTGCTGCTATTACTCCTATCGTCAAAATATAATTAATACCTCTAAAATTAAGGAAGTTTTGTGAATACATTGTCCACAATACAACTATTCCCAGGCCTAGTAAAACCGAAGTTAATATCATATTAACTAGTTTAAATATGTTTAGTCTAGATTGCCCTACATTACCACTCATTTGTACTTTCTTTGCCATTTTCTTATCACATTCCTTATATCTAAGTCTTGTATTAACTCATTATCGATATCAAAAAGCAAGGAATAATTTTAAATATAAATAATCTTAATAAACAATGTTCATCTATCTTAAATTATTTCACTTAAATTATTCCTTTATTTTATTTTTATTTTATAAAATTTTTCTATGCATTTCATATTTAAAATTCCCTTAACATTTTTTAGTTCTCCATCTATTTGGTAATACTTCTGATTGGTTTCTATTTGTACTTTCTTGGTTTTTATATACTTTACACCCTTCATTTTTTGTCGTTTTTTCAAAAGAAGACATAAATAATTATAAGCAAATGTGCAAAAACTCATATTCTCCATTACCATAATATGTAAATGGCCATCTTGACCACTGGCTGTATCAGAAAACTTTATTCCTCCTCCCTCGTAAGGCTGAATCATAATATTAAATAAATAGACACTACTACTTTCTAATTGTCCCCCATCGTATTCTGCTTTTACATAATATTTTTTTAATGATAACAAACTCATAATCCCACAATAAAGATAAATATATCTCTTTAAATATTTTTTTATCCTAGAGTGATCTTCTAATTTTATTATATCTGCATTAAAACCTATATCAAAGCCTGAGCAAAACTTTTCATCATTCACACTAGCAACATCATATTCCCTTACTTCTTTTGACTCTAATAATTTCATTATACTTTTTGAATTAATAGCTAATGACCTTGCTAAATCATTCCCCGAGCCTTTCGCCAAATATATGATTTCTTCGCCATGGTAGTTATTAATAACCTCATTTATCGTTCCATCACCACCAATAACAATTAACTTCGTTGATGAAACCCTATCCATTAATTCTGTAGCAGTAATAGTTTTTGATGTCCTATGAACTTTAAATTCTATATTTTTTTCTTTAAATAGTTTTTCTAGTTCAAATAGTTTTTTTACGGAATTTTTACTATTTGTATTCACAATTATTTCAATCATCTTACCTTTTCCAAAAAAATTTTATTAGTATATTATATCATTGAAAACTAACTAGAAGCAATAATAAATTACTTTTTGAATACATATTTTATAAGACAAACAATGTAGACAAATTCGACATTTTCTTTACATTACCAATGTTTACAAGAATTTCCCGAAACACAAAGTCTTAGGAAGTTATTTTTACTTTTCACTATTGCCTTCTAATATTTTATCTACTTCTTCTGAATGAGAGATTTCTTCTATTTTTTGAGCATCATCACTCATAAGAATTTCAATATTTGCTTTTTCGTCATTATTAATAATAAGTCTTGCAAATATTTTTTCTCCAATACTTCTTATACTCTCATAGTCTACTTTATAGTCTTTTATTTTTGCTTTACTAGTAAAAGCTAGCTTATCTTTTTCCAAAATTATTTTTTCATAAAGTCCTCGAGCATCCGCATTCTTCACTTTTTGGACTACTTCTTTGTATTTTGGATTGTTTTTCATATATATAACCCCTGCTACTGCAGTAATTAATGTAGCCAATCTTAAAATTCTTTTCTTCATACATTTTTCTCCTTTATCTCTTTAAACACATAAAATTTCATATCTATAAAACAAAATCGATATTGAATATCCATAAAAGCGTTGTTTATACTTTACTATTGATAATAACTCTTTTTCAATTTTTTTTCAACTAAAAATTCATATTTTCACTACTATTCTAACTCAATAATTAATTTCTAGTTTCATTTTTTAAAAAAATCGTGCGTTCTCTTTTCTATAGTGCTATAATTAATTTATAAATCAATTATGAGGTGTTTATTTTATGAAAAAATCTATTCTCGTTATGACTTATGGTTCACCTGAAAGTTATGATTTTGATGGAATATGTGAATTTTTCACGAATATTAGAAGAGGAAAACGTCCTAACGACGGTGAAATTAACTTATTACTAGAAAACTATTTAAAAATTAAGCAATCCCCACTTCAAGAAATAACAAAAAAAGAAGTAGAATTACTTAGAGAAGAGCTAGGTGAAGAGTATTCGATATACTTTGCGAACAAATTTTCGCGACCTTTTATTCCTGATGTTATAAAGTCAATGGAAGACGACGGAATAGAACAATGCATTTGTTTAATATTAGAACCACACTACTCTTTCTACTCGATTATGGGTTATGAACGATTTATAAAAAGCAAAAAAATCAAGTTCAATATTATTAAATCATGGTATGAAGAGGAAGAACTTATCAATTACTGGGTAGATGAAATTAAAAATATTTTAGACAACAACATACAAAATAATAACTATCAGGTAATTTTCTCAGCTCATAGCGTACCCAAAATAGCTTTTAAATTTAATGATCCTTATGTTGAACAAGTTTATAACATGACAGATATGATAGCTAATAAATTAGATTTACATCCTGATAATTATGTAAATACTTGGCAGAGCGAAAGCGATATAGGCATGCCGTGGATAAAACCTGATGTTCTTGAATATTTACGCGCTCAAGAAGAACACCCTGAAAACTATATCTTTGTTCCTCTAAGTTTCATTAGCGAGCATGTAGAAGTTCTGTTTGATAACGATGTTGAATGCAAAGAGCTTTGCGAAGAACTTAACGTCAACTATCATCGTCCACCTATGCCTAATTATGATCCTAGATTAATTAAAGCATTAGTTTCAACTGTTAGAAAACACGAAAACGATAAATATTCTTTTCACAATCCTGAAAAGTCAACTTTTAATGAATTTGAAAAAGATGGTTTGAAGATGCCTGACTTCGTTAAAGAAATGTTAGCTAAAAGAAACGCAAATAAAAATTCTCTAAATCAAGGAAACAACCTAGAAATGCCCGAACATGTTAAAGCAATGTTAGGATTAAATAAGAATAATTAATATCAATTAAAAGTCTAGAAGCTAATTATATCTCTAGACTTTTTATTTATTTTTCAAAAAAATATAAAGAAAAAAATAATAATTATTTTGTCTATTATTTTTTTCTTCTTTACTTTCAAACTATTTTTAATATATTTATACTATTTTCCCGTTATCACTTTAACATTAAAAATAAAACATAATATTTTAATAAAATGAATATTTTCTAAAATATAATTTTTTGTTTTTTATGTAACAATAATTATAATATTACTTTATTATTTTAAAAATATAATCACCTTTAAACCTTATAACACCGCCTTTTAAACGCTGAGCATCATTTATTTTTATCCTGCTATATGTTATAATAAAAGTGTAAAGAACATTAGGAGGAATCTTTCTTATGAACAAAACTAAAAAACTATCATTAGGTCTATCTGGGCTTTTATTAGCAGCAACGCTATCAGGTTGTGGAGACAGCACTGTACGTACTTATAAAGATGGAAAAGAAGCCGATGTAGAAAAAGCAGCCATCAAACTAGTAAATGCCGTTAAAACTGGGAATTACAACCTTATGAGTGCTGACGAACTTAAAAAAGCTCTAGATGCAAACGAAAGCATGGTTCTTGTTGATACTATGCCAGCTGATAGCTTTAAAAAATCTCATATTAAATCGGCTGTCAACGCAGTTTTACCAACTAAGCTTGACGAAGTGAAACCTGAAGAAAAAGAAGCTTTCTTAAAATCTTTAGGTGATGATAAAGATAAAAAAATCGTTCTTTATTGCGGATTTGTAGGATGTGAACGAAGCCATGTTGGAGCACTTTTAGCTAAAGAAGCGGGCTACAAAAATGTCTATAGATTCCCGGGCGGAATTGCGGCATGGTTAGATGCAGGAAACAGTGTTGAAAAATAACATATTTACAGTTGGAATTTGTGGATAATAATGAGGAGTTACCTCACAAATACTTTTTTATATTACATAGGGTTAAAACAGACAGTTATTATTGCTGGGCAACTTAACATAAGTTAACCACCTCGGCAAAAATCAATCTTATTTTCTAAATTTATCCAAAAAATTCCGCCCCCCTGGGTTGGCTAAAAATAGCCAACCCTCCCTTTATAATAAAAAACTTTATATTTACAGTTACATCTACCATAAATATAAAGTTTTATTTTTTATTTTTTTTTCCAAATTTAAATATATCCTCTTTAAATAAAGGTACATTATCGAAATATTCACCTTTGTACAAGGGATGACACTTTAATAACCTCTTAACCGTCAGATATGTACCTAAAAAGAAACCAAATTTTTGATAACTTTCCACCGCGTAGCTTGAGCAAGTGGGAGAAAATCTACAACGTGGCTTCGTATAACGCGATATATATTTTCTGTATAAGTTAATTAAAAATATGCATATTCTAACCATATTCTCCTCCTTTGTTTTCTTTTATTCTAACAATATAGATTAAATAATGCAAACTTGAAACTCAGGATGACCCTATAATCACTAATAAACATCTAACATAATCCTAATATGGATATTAATTCTCAATAACCTCCGTGAGCAACTAACCTTTACAACATTTTTTTGTGGTGCTATAATTTAAATATAAAAAAATTTAAAGGAGATAAACATTATGGCACATAAAACAGAATTAAATAAGCTTGTAGCAAACTTAACAGTTCTTTATACAAAATTACACAGCTTCCACTGGTATGTAACTGGTCGTAGTTTCTATACTTTACACGAAGTATTCGAAAATTATTATGACTACACTACAGAAACTCTTGATGAGGCTGCAGAAAGATTACTAGCAATTGGAGGACGTCCAGTTTCTACACTTAAAGGAGCTTTAGAATTAGCTACTATTAAAGAAGCAACAGAAAAAGAAACTACTGCTGAAATGGTAGCAGAAGTATTCCACGACTTCGAATTATTAATTAACGATTTATCAAAACTTATGGAAGTATCTGAAGCAGAGGGAGATCAAGGAACATCTGATTTTGCTTTAGGTGTTAAAACACAACTTGAAAAAAATGTTTGGATGCTAAAAGCATACCTTGCTTAATAAAAACAAGTTATATAAATTTTAAATTATTAAATACAAAAATATTTGATAGTAGATTAAAGCTACTATCAAATATTTTTTTAAAAGTTTAAGCACTTTCTATTTACAACCTTTTCATTTAGGTTTATAATAAAACTATAAAAATTTAATTATCTTCGGGGCAGGGTGAAATTCCCGACCGGCGGTTAAAGTCCGCGAGCGCAAGCTGATTTGGTGAAATTCCAAAACCGACAGTACAGTCTGGATGATAGAAGATATAGTCACATTCACTTAAAATATTAATTGATTAGTATTTATTTACGGTATTTTCAATTTATATTTTAATTGGATTAACCATACCTTTAGTCCCGCTTTAGTATATTATGTAGAGCGTGGTGAAATAAGATTAATATATTATCTATCTTTGA
Organism: uncultured Gemella sp.; assembly: GCA_963544045.1. Classification (GTDB taxonomy): domain Bacteria; phylum Bacillota; class Bacilli; order Staphylococcales; family Gemellaceae; genus Gemella. The sequence continues at coordinate 21,764 of CAUUEM010000006.1, forward strand.
TAGATTTATTTAGCTACCCTTATTACATCACTCTTATATAATTGGAAGGCGGTTATTTTTTGCCTATGAAGATGGAAAGAGGTCAATATGTACAAAAAAAATATTCATTCACTTACACTAAGTGGAATGCTTGCAGTTATTGCACTACTTCTATCTTTCTTTAGCTTTGCGGTGCCATTTTTACCACCGTTTCTAAAGTTTGATTTTACATTTATACCATTGTTTATGGCTCTATTATTAATAGACTACAAACACGCACTTTTAGTTTCATTACTAAAAAACTTCTTACATTTTGTGTTTATTTCTCACGAGCCAGTTGGATCAATAGCTAACATAGCTGTCGAACTAATTTTTCTTAGTATCCTTATTTTATTTTACAAAAAAGGCTTTACTAAAATTATTATTGGTGGAGTAGTTGCTACCTTAGCAATAACAGCATTTATGTCTCTATTTAACTACTTTGTTCTTTTACCAGCATATGGTTATATTATGGACTTAACTGATATTACTAAAAACGTTAAAACTATTGTTACTGCAGGAATTATTCCGTTTAACCTTCTTAAAGGTGCCTTAGTTACATTCTTATTCTTCGTAACAATTAAAGTTTACGAAAATATACCTACTACTATTAAGGCAAGATTTTCATAATACATAATAAAATAGAGGAGTTGACAAAATTGTCAACTCCTCTTTAATTTTATAGATATTCTATCTTATCTACTTTTTCTTCAGTATTGTTTTGTGTATTTGTTGTTTGATAGTTTGTTCCATCTACATTTTGGTTAAATGTATCTTGACCTTGGTCATATTGATTATTTTGCGTACTGTAAGGATATCCTCCACTAGCCATATACGGATTAAACGGCAGTTGCTCCGGTTCTTTTCTTACAAATAGCATAATTCCAACGATTAAGTACATTATATAGATTGGGAAAAATACAAACCCAGAACAAAACGCTACCCCCAGTGCAGTCAATATGAATAACACCCCTGATACTATTCTAGACTTCATAGTTAAAGTCGCAATCAAAGCTAGTATAGACAGTACTAAATAAACACCAAATGCTATCTTCAAAACAAAATTAACCGCAGTTGTTGCATCCGCTGCTGTTGCTCCGCTTCCCGCTTCACTTAAAAATCCTCTTATAAAATCAGGTGATTTTGATATTTCTTCTCCAAATCCTGTAAAGATAATTAACGCCAACATACCTGTAAATAAAAATAACAATGCATTAGATATCCATGCTAAAACTTTTTCTGTTGTTCTTTTAAATGGTTGCATATTGATCTCCTTTTTTATAAATATGAGATTATTATAACACAAAACTATAATTATATATAACTATTTTGTATTATCGGATAATATTAAAATGTATATTTTCCTGTAGTATTTCCTATTTTTGAAAAATATTATATAATTATTAGTACCTTTTAATATCTCTTTTCTTCTTCATGTTTATACTCTTTATTAATTTTATATAAAGGAGAATAAATTATGAAAAAGTTCATTATAATTAACAAGAAAAGAGTATTTATCTCAAGGAAAAAATATAATTTATTAAAAATAATCGACAATAGATATTACTATACAAAAAAATTAGATCAAAAAAATAAATTAATACATTTTTCCAGTTATGATACCAAGAGCTTTAATGCCGTAAACCAAGTTAGAGATACTCGTTCTTTACCTAGCCAGCTATATGAAACAAAAGAAATTTATAACGCATTATATAGGGCTATAAATAAATTAGACAAGAATGAAAAAGTGATAATTTTCGGGATATATTTTAAAAATTATTCTCTTAGAAAATTGGCTATCATCAGACACACAAACGCTATGGCTATAAGTAGACAAAGGGATAAAATACTTAAAAAATTAAGAAAAGATCTTATTAAATTTGATAATTACTATTAATTTTTGTTACAAACCCTAGATTTTTTAAGGTATATATATGAGAGGAGTCTTTTTAGGGAGGTAAAAGAGTATGAAAGACTATAATCTTTCTGATAAACAGGAAGAAGAATTTCAAAAACTAG
>CAUUEM010000007.1:0-21991 GCA_963544045.1 uncultured Gemella sp.
CTTCAGATAATTTTTTATCTAATAGCTCTAAATCAAAACTTTCCCCAAAGCCAACCTCATAAGTATCAACATTTAAACAATGACGTTTAGTTTCACGAACAAGCCTATTTCCGAACTCACCATTAGCAAGAACTAGACCATTATTTAATCCCCTACCTTTCAATTGAGCCATAATCGCTTCATTTGCTAAGGTAGCTGAACCATGCAATATCGTTGCTACTTTCACATCAAGAATTCTTTCTAGTTTTGACAATGTATTTTTAGTCAGACTCACAAACTCATTACTTCTATGTGAGTAAAGTTGTTTTGTTAGTTTCTCCTTGACATCATCAGCAAGGTCTACTGGTCCAGGTAAAAAGTTTATTCTTTTTGCTCGCGCTAGCTTACTAAGAACTTTATTATCAGAATCTAAATCAAGGTACATAGGTATATATTCAGCGTCTTTTGTTCCTACATTTTCATGAAATCTCATAAATCCAATATGATTATATAGTTTTTCTTGACGTGTTGTCCCTGATATAAACGCTATATCATAACCGTTTTGAATAATATAATTAAATGTTCGTTGAATTAATTCTGTAAAAACTTTCGATTGTCTATATTTTTGTTTTAAAGATAATAACCTAATTTCAACTGGTTTTTTATAATTACCTTTATAGTATCTATCTATATCATTAAGTTTTAAATCTAATGAAAATGGACGTTCATCAGACAACGCCATCATTCCAACCACTTCATTTTCTTTTTTTGCTATTATATAAATATTTTTATCATGAAATTTATCTTTCAATTTTTTAGTTTCATTTTTTTCGTGCTGAGGAATTTCATCAACAAATGTTTCATAATTCAATTTAAAAATTTGTTCATATTCTTCTACAGTATTTGCTATTTTATAAATCATAATATTTCCTCATAACTAATTTTAATTATATTTTCTCTACCCTATATCTTACCATATTTACATTTTTTTTTCAATTACACACGCCAGAAATCTTAAGAAATACAAAAAACAGCTAATTATTATTATTTTTCTAATATACACTATCAAAAATAAAAAATATCATTACCCCTTAATAAAATACTATTACCTAATAGTGTTTTACATATTAAAATAAGAGGCTTAATATATATCAAGCCTCTTACACGTTTTTATTAATTTATATTATAGGATACGTTGATTTTTTAATGCAGTTAAGAAATCTGTTAATTCATAAATTGCTTTTGCTTCAATTATTTTTTTAAGTTTAGCAGCTTTGAATCCTTTAGCTTTCTTACCACCCATTACATTCGCAATACCGTCTTTTGATCCTAGAGAGCAAACTACTCCACGGTTAACAAATTTAAAGTCCCCATTTTGAGCTCCACTAATTCTAGCACCTACGTAAGCACCCATTTGGTTTGCAATTTGTGCTGTTGTTGGGTAGGGTCTTTCTTGTCCTGTTTCAATAAATGCAGCACAGTCACCAACAATGTAAATATCATCAAATCCAGGCACTGTTAATTGTTGAGTAGTCACTAGACGTCCACGTTTAGATAATTCTGGGAAAGTTTCATCCATAAGTTTGTTACCTCTTACTCCAGCAGTCCATACTAAAGTACTAGCTCTTAACTCTTTTCTTTCTCCATCTACTTCAATAGTGAAGCTATCTTTAGTTGCTCCTTTAATTCCAGCACCTAGGATAATTTCAATTCCATTATCTTCTAAATATTTTCTAGCATAATCACTGTATTCTTTATCAAACATTGGTAATAATGTTGGAGCAGCATCTAAACCATAGATTTTTACTAATTTTTCATCAATACCATATTTAGAACATAATTCTTTTTTACGATGTACTAATTCACCAAGAAATTCCATACCAGCTAATCCTGTACCACCAACGATAACAGAAATATCTTTAACATCTTTTTCTTCACTAGTAGCATATTTTCTGAAATTATCTTCTAAAGTAGTAGCAATTTTTTCAGCGGCTAATACATCAGCGATTGGTAATGCATTTTCAGCCATACCTTCAATTCCAAATGTTTCAGGTTGGAATCCTAAACCAATTACTAATACATCATAGTCAATTTCATGTTTTTTAGTTAAAACTAATTTTTTATCAGTATCAATTTTAATAACTTCATCTTGAACAAAATCAATACCTGGTGTTACTACATCTTTAATATCAATACAAATATCTCTTGCAGGAATATTACCAGCTGATACTTCATGTAAATTTACTGTGTCATAGTGATATGAATTTTTGTTTACTAATGTAACTTTTACCTCTCCTGCTTTTACAGCCTTTTTAAGACCTTTTAATGTTGTTAGCCCTGCATATCCAGCACCTAAAATTACTACATTTTTCATTATAATTATTCTCCTTTATTTGTTATTTATAATAATGAAATTATCTACAACAGCAACCGCCACCACAGCAGCCACCATCTTCTTCATCATACATTTCTATCATATTTGGGTTATGTAGTGTGAATTCACTACCAAATTCATCTTGTACATAGTCTATTTCAAGACCTTTTAATAAAAGTTCGTCTTCTTCATTTACAAGAACTTTAAGATCACCAAAGTTATATACTTTGTCACCTTCTTCTAATTCACCTTTAATATCAATAGCATAATGCATTTCTGTACCCTCTAATGCAATAGATATTTTTAAATAACTATCCTTTTTATCGGCATCAAAAAGCATTTCTTGGAATTTTCCAACAGCTACATCTGTAATCAAGATTAGTTGTTCATTTGTATTTGCCATAAAATATTTCCCTCGTTTACATTTATTTTGTTATTTTTATTATAACTGTTTTTATTAAAAATTAATAGTAGAATGCTTACATTTTAATAAATTATTTATAAACTTTTTGTGAAAGTTGATTTTTAAGAATTTTACAGGTATAATATCTATAGCGAGGTGGCGGGATTTTGAATAAAGATTATTATGAGACAATTTCGAAAATTAAGATAGAGCTAGAAAAAATTAGACCTAAGTTAATTATGGATGGTGGGGATATAGAATTTGTAAATTTCAAAGATGGAATTTTAAAATTAAGATTTAAAGGTGAATGTGCACATTGTGAATTATCGCATATTACTATGAAGTTTGTGATTGAAAAAAATATTTTAGAAAAAATTCCTGAAGTTAAAAAAGTAACTGAAGTTAAGATGAGTGTAATATAATTTATACTCATCTTTTTTATAAAGTTAAATTTCATTTTTACTTTTATATAAAAAAATATATAAACTAATATTTCAGATAAAAAATATCTCTTATTACTTAGATTATATAAAATTATTTAAAGCAAAAAAGGAGTAGAAATAAATTTCTACTCCTTATGACGTCCCAGAAGGGATTCGAACCCCTGACCGACGGCTTAGAAGGCCGTTGCTCTATCCTGCTGAGCTACTGAGACATTATATAAATGCTACTTGCAAAGTACTTTACTAGTATAACAATATTTTATTAGTATGTCAATACCTTTTCTAAAAAAAATTAGGAGTGGATACTAAACCACACGAATGGTTTTATTTCCACTCCTATAAAGCTAAATTATCTTCTTAATCCTAGAGAATATCTACTATATATTATAGAAGAAACTAGAATTTATTAAACTTGATTTTATAGCATTTTTATTTGGTGTTATTTACTTTTATATCCTATAAATTACTATATATCGTTACCAGTTCGTTACCAAAACTAAAAACTTATCTAGCACATGTTAAAGAAATTAAGGACGGTTTTTTAATAATCTTTACTTATTTGATAAGACCAAAAATAATTCTTGGTCTTTTAAATTTATAATTTTATCCTATGGCTCTAAGTAGGTCATAGTTATAATATTTTATATTTCTTTTAGCAGATTTATCCTTATCTAATAAATTATTAGATACAAGAAAATCTAACGCTTTTTTTACTGTTTGCTTATGATATCCTGTTATTTCGGCTATCTCAGTTGCTGTCGCTATTGGTTCTTTGAATGTAGCTAACCAAACATCTTCATGAACTGGTGTTTTACATTTATTTAAACCGTTAGATGCTAGTGCTTCTGCAGTTTCTATTTTTTCTATAATTTTATCAGCCATTCTTTCACTTGCATTCAAAAAGAAAATTATCCAACCAACCCAACTTGGTGTTTCTCCCCTTGTTTCATTTAAAGTATTATAATATCTGATTCTTTCTGCTTCTAACTCTTCACTAACAAAAAACAACGGAGCTTCCATTATTTTTTCTTTTATTGCCATCAAAGCTATCAATATACGCCCTAATCTTCCATTACCATCTAAAAATGGATGAATAGATTCAAATTGAGCGTGCATTATTGCTATTCTGAGTAATGAATCTATTTTGTGGTCAAATAATACTTTATCCTCATCTATTTTTTTATCAAAATCTCTATGATATTCTCCATTTATAAAATATTCTAAATTTGTCATATATTCATTTATCAAACTTGCATTTATCGGAATATAAACAGCATTTTCTATTTTTTTATCCGGGCCAATAAAGTTTTGTATCTTTCTAAACTCTCCTTTATTTGAGACCGTTCCTCTAGCATCTTCCATTAAAATAGAATGTAATTCTTTTATCATTCTGGTAGAAATTACGTCACCACTTTTTATCAATTTGGCTCCATGGTTTATTGCTTTATGATAATTAAGCACTTCTGTTTGTTGCCAAGATTTATTTTTTTTACTTTTATTTTCCATGATTTCGTAAAATGTGACTTGTGTTCCTTCGATTCGAGTAGATTGAACTGATTCATTAAGCGTTAGTAGACTTAATATCGACTTATTTACTATTGATTTTCTTAAAACTGTATCAAGCTTTCCTATTTTTTTATTGACACTTGATAATTTTTTATAAATTTCTATAGCCTCTTTATATTGTATTTCTATTGGTAATTTTTTCATTCCTTGCAACATCTCTAACACTCCTTAGTATACTTTTTTTTATTTTTTATACTATAGTTGATTATAATATATTTTTTATTAAATTACAACACTTTTTTTGGTGTTATAATGCTTAAGTTATTTCCTGTAAGCAGAACATTACAAAACAAATAAATACTATATCCATCATCTCCTTTTTTTAGGGGTTCCCAAATAACCGAATGCTTTTTTAAAGACAACAGGAAGTAGCTATTATTTCAATAACTCAAGCTATAATAACGTTGTATATTTTTCTTCCTACATTTTCCTACATTTATAGATATTATTTAACTTCTTATATCCATTTAAACGCCGTATAACGTGTTTAGTTTCTTGTTTGATGTATTTGTACCTTTCATCTCTTAAAGTGCTCTAGCACCTGAATAAACAGCTATTATATGTACCTTATATCGCTTCTTTTATTAAATAATAAAAACACCTAGTAAAAATTTACTAAGTGCTCATTATTTTATATTTTTCTTCTTCTGTTAAATCATCTAGAGATATATTGTTCTTTTTTACATATTCTCTTAACTTACCTATATTAAAATGTGTTGGTATATCTTCTCCTGTTGTAAATGTACCATCTGGAGAAAGTTCATCTAGTTTATAAAGGTCTTCTTTTTTTAACATTTCTTCTATTTTTTCTTCCGTCAAGTCTTTCCAACTTAAATTGTTATTTTTTATATATTTACTTAATTTTCCCATGTCAAGATCAGGATAAAGATTTTCAGATGCTGTATATCTACTATCTGTTGCATGTTCATCGAACTCATATAGTAATTTATCATCAATCATAAAAGTTACTCCTTATAATATCATATATCGTTCATCTAATTATATCATTTTCCTAATAAATATACACGCTGTATTTTACGTTCTAAGCGTTCTGATTTTACTTTCTCTTATAATTATACCCCTAAACCTCTTACAAAGTAAATAAACATCATAATAAAAACACCTAGTAAAATTTACTAAGTGTTTATCATTTTATTTTTATCTAGGAAGTTCAAATCCAGGTGAATTTATTAGTTTTTCAAACATATCTTTTGCTTCTCTTGCCATCAACGGAGCATCCTTTTTGAATTCACAAACTAACTTTCCATCTTTTATTTTACCAACAATATAAGGTTCAAAAATATCAGATAGATAAACGAATTTTTCAAAATCATTCATTTCATGATAGCTATCGTTAAACATAATCAACATCACCTTTCAAAATAATTTTTAACTCTTTTAGATAATTATATCACTTATTCGAACAGATTTATATAGTTCTGATAATCTTCATTAATGTTTCTTAATACACCGTTAGCATATAACTCTAATTGTGGCAATATATATTGACTATTAAACCCATTAAATGTCATAAGGTAATTTTCTAATCTTTGAACTAGTAAATCAAGTGTTTCTCTCTTGTCTTGAGGTTTATTTAATACGATTAAGTTATTAACGTCTCTAGTACCTAATTCAACTATATAATCAACTGCTAGTGGATAGTCTTTATATTTATCTATGTAACGTCGGTATAGCTCTCTAGTAGGCTTTAAATCAGATAATAGTTTTAATTCGCTATACACATCAGTAGTAACACTTTTTTCACTTTCTGATATCTTTTTAAGTTCTGTTTGCATTACTTCCTCTGAAATAGCAAGTAAACCGTTATTAGTTTCATTTATTATTCCTATTGCTCTTTGTTTTAACTCGTTTAATTTTTCATCTACAAATTTTTTAGTTAAATAATGTGATTTCACCTGTTTTTCATAGTCTTCTTTTTGTTTTAAATATTCCTTTTGAATTTTGTATGATTTTTCTACTGCGTTATATACTTCTGTGTTAAATTGTTTTAGTTCCATGTCTGTAGTCTCCTTTTATAAGTCGATTATTCGATTATTTTTTTGTTCTATATTGTTTTGCTTATTTTTTCCTTGTTCCTCTAGCTTATCAAGTCTTTCTTGAATGTCTTCTATCTCTACACCTTTATAAGCAAACTCAAGTATAGTTCTAGCACTTTGTACACGTGCTAATGCTGATAAGTTTTCATTCTCCATGATCTTTACCAATGTGTCAACTGCACGAGTTGTATTAGCTTGTAATTTACCTGTAGTGTTCTTGATAAAATCAAGCCTTAATTTCTTAAAGTGCATTTGAAAGATAGGGTCTTTCAACCATTTATAAGCTGTTTTTTCTGATATGTTTACTTTTTGGTATGCTTGTGTTGTAGTAGGTTCACTTAACAACGCAAACATAAAGTTTAATTGTTTATTTGTTGGTTCTTTGTTCTTAAGTTTCAATCTTTAACTCCATTCTTGATAATCTCCGTCTGCTAGTTCTTCATTTATATCTTCCCAATCATCTTTTATTATGGTAATAACGTTGTATTTAGCGACTATTAGGTCTATTAGTCCCTCTGCTGCTTTTTCAGTTTTACAGACAAACTTATTTGCATTAGCACTTACATAATATACATCTTCTCCTTTAAAATCTCCATGTGAATAAAAGATGATACAATTTTCAGTATACTTTGGATTATTTTCTAGTTTTTTTAATCTTGTTTTTATGTCTCTCATCTTATAAATGTAAGTAAAATCATGTAGTTCACTTCACTTCTCCTTTCTTTTATATATCTAGTTCTTTAAGGTTCTATACCTGTTTAATTTTTCTACTTTATTAGAGGTCAGCACTGGTTTATATTTAACTTCTTCATTGTTCAATCGTTGTTCAGTGTTTTTGGTGGTTCTCTTTTTCTCATATTTGATATACCCTTTCTCTTGTAGTCTATTAAATAAATTAGCTTTATGTTCGTTTAATATCTTACGTTCTTCTTCGGTTGGTTTTCGTGACAGTTTAAAATATACAGTTACCAAAATATCGCTTATCTTGGCGGGGGAATGTTTTAGATAATCTTCTATTACTTTGGCTTCTTTAATGGTGTTATCGTCCATATAACGCTCAATTAGAAGATCTAGTTTTATTAGTTGATTTTTTGATAACTGCATTATTGTTTTCCTTTCTACTAAATTAATGTACCTATGTGTAAATATGCTAATTCTGGGTACGTTGAATGGTCTTCATTGTTTTTGAAATATTCTACATGTACTAAAAATTCATCTTCTTGTAATTCTTCATTGATGTATTTGTTAATATTAAAACTTAAGGGGTTTAATGTGTTTCTTGATACTTCTTCTACTCTAACTATTTTATACATTGTCTTAACTCCTTTAATTAAATTCTACTGGCAACCATTGTGCATATGATCTCTTACTTTTATACACCGGTAAGGTTAATACTTTTCCGTCAATATAGTATATTAACACGTCTGTTGGTTGTAAAGTTATTACTTTACTTGCTAATAACTCATGAATTAGATTAAAGGCTTGTTCATTCCAACCATTCCAAAACACTATATTTTCATTACCTCTACACATTGCTATATCTCCGTTATAGTTAAAGCCAACTTCATTAAAATAGTTTTCTATATCTACTAATGTAACGTTTTTCTTACGCTTAATTAATTTCACTAAGTCTAACTTTATTTTATCTATGTTCATTTTCTAACCTCCTAATTTAGATTTTTTGGTCGCTTGCTTTTATTTATTTAGTTCTTTTCTAATTTATTGCAGTAAACTGAAAAGATATATTGTGTATACCATACATTTTTCTTTTTTCAACGTACCATGGTACATCCAGTATTTTTATAGAGTACCCCTATAAAACATTGTTATAACTGCATTTGTTGGGTATGTGGTACATTGTACATTTAAAATCATTAAACTAAAATTTTTATATAATATATACTCTATATATACTATATACATCTATCTACTTAATATTACTTTTAATTAATATATAATGTATAATGTACCTAATATGCTGTAAAGCTAGTAATACCAACAAATCAAGTTAGGTACATTATTTTTAAAAGTAATGTGCTATAATGTCACATTACACTAATATAGCCTTTTTTAATGTATCAATTTAATTTTCTTTTAAATCCTCTTAAATATTTTCCACTATGTAAACGTGATATTTTATTACTTTTTATCCAGTTAGGTAAGTTATTCATAACTTGATTAATTTCTTTAGCTAGCGTGTTGCCTTTTAAGTCTTTGTATGGGTCTTCACCGTTTCCCAACAAATAAACCAACTCACCGGTTGTAATATCCATTATTTTAGTTTGTAACGGAAACTTACTATTTCCATTACCGTAGGTAGTATAATCGTTCACATGGTTATAATATTCAAGGCGTTTCATACTATCGTTAATAATTTCTTTCCAGTTGTTAGGTACATACATATCAAGAATGCTGTTAATACGTTCTTCCAACGGGTTATATTCTAACGCTCCACTTGATAGCTTTTCCATATATTGCTTTGTTTCTTCTGATATTAAGAGATTTTCTCCGTTTTTATACCATTGATACACTTCGCCCCACAACTGCAATATATATTTTATGTCTAAGCTCCATATTGTATTTTTAATCTTGTCTTTCTCACAATACATTAACCAGTATCTACGATTTCCAGTTCTATCCTTTAGTATTTCCTTGTTGTTAGTAGTTCCTAAGACTGTAAAGGTTCTAGGATAGTCGTCAGGTTCACTGTCATACTTTTTACGTACTGTATCTTTTGAAGCACTCAACCACGCTTTAAAGCTATCACTATCTGTTTTCATCATTGTACTAAGTTCAGATAATTCAACAAGCCATGTTCTCATAACCTTAAACGTTACTTCATCACTAATTTTTTCAGTTATATCAGTATAGTAACCTAATGATAAACGTTGTAAAGTGGTACTCTTTCCTATACCTTGTCCGCCTTGTAAAATAATCATTTCATCAAACTTTACACCATTATCAAATAATCTTGTTAGACTTGCTAATAACCATTTTCTAGTACATTCACGATTATAAACATTATCTTCAACTCCTAGCACGTCTATAAAAAAGCTTTCTGCTCTAGGTTGTTCATCCCAACTAACTGCAATTATCTGATTTTTTATAGGGTGATATCTGAATTTATCACTAGCACTAACAATTGCTGTATCTAAGTCAATAACTTTGGCTTTAAATTTAAACCTTTTTTCAATTTCCATTCTAAACAATTCTTTATCACGCTTTTTTAAAGGTTTAATCTTACCTTGCTTATCCCTAATTTCGATAACATCTGATAGTTCATTATATGCTATAGGTGTAATAGATAAGATAATCTTTTCAAGGTTTTCTAAGGTTTGAATGACTTTACCTTTTTCATCTGTTGTAATTTCTAAACTAGCGTTAGTAAGAGTATTAGAAATTTTTATTTTCTGTTGAGTTTTCTGAAACTTACCTAAGAATGTATATTTATTCTTGAAATAATCAACATTGCCATTAGCTCGGGTTATTTCTCCGTTAAGTTCATTTAAGTTGTTTACTTTCCATTCATCATTATTTAAAGCTAACAACTCCATGCACTCGATAGCTGTATCGTATTCAATTTCACCACTTACAACACTTTTAGCTATTACAGTTAAGCAAGATAAGTAATAATCATTTCTTTCTTGAAGTTTGTCTTGTTCATTCTCAATATACTTTTCCATAATAGAAATAGCTTGATTATGGGAAACTTTAGTAAAGTTTTGAATAGGTTCGCTAGTATATTTAGTGATAACTTTCTTTTCTTCTTTAACCGCTTCTTGTACTGGATAAGGGATAGCATGATTTATTATAGGTTTATATTCATTACCATTTATAGTTAATGGCAAACCTTGTATTTGACTATAAGTATAACTTGCTGTATCTGGCTCAACTCCTATCAGATTAGCAATACTTTTGATAGTTGATGTGTTTTCTTGTTCGCTCATTTCTCTATCAATATCAACTATTAATCTAAACCTTGGATGTATTTCAGTATACGATACTGATTTATATATCATATATGAGTAATTAGCTAGTTTTGACTGAATTAATTTATAAAACTCTTCAGTAGTAAATGATAAGTATTCATAATCTAATACTGCAAGGTATTTATATATAAAATCTTCTTTCTTTGTTGAAAATTTACCATTTACCTTATTAAATTTACCTATTAGAAAGTATTCTGCTTCTTTCTTGATTTCCTTACATTGAGTTAGATAATAATAATCTTGTTCACTGTAATTTAAAGTAAAATTCTTTTCCTTAGCTTTCTTTATTAGTTCTGATTTATATGTTTCTACTTGTTCATTTGATACATTAGGTAAATTATAATCTTTAGGTTGATACCTTGTTAAAATTTCAAAAGGTGTAAAATTAGTTTGTATTTCTTCTCTTTTATTAGCATTAAAGCCTTTTTGTTTATAGAAATAATATTCTTTCAAATTACATCACATCCTTTATCACCCTTTTCAGTTCGTCTAGCTTTTCATAACATATACTTGATAATTCTTCTGATGAATTAATAGCTATACCATATGTTAATTTATGTAAATTATAACCGTCTCTTACTTTATCCCAATGCTCACATACTACATCAGTTGGTATCTTCAAACTATTTAAATCATCAGTTGTAAGTACATCAATTACATCTGTATGAGTTGCTAATAACTCCATTGAAAGCTGTAACATAGTCAACCTTTGTTCTATTTCCTCTATACTTTTTATGATTTCTGATTTATCCATTTTTATTATCCCTGTTTCTGTTACCCCTATTCCTGTTATCTCCATTCCTTTTATTTCCATTTTTATTATCTCCTTTTATTTATTAATTTCTTTGATATGTGCTAGATCTCTTAAATTTAAATTGTATTTTCTTTTAAAAACTTATTTACTTCACTTTCTAAGTAAATGTACTGTCTACCGACTTTAGTAGGTCTTAAACCGCGTCTATTTAAGTCTGATAAGGTATCAACTCCAATACCTAAGGTTTCACAAAGTTCCTTTTGGTTATACCTTTTATCTTGCTTTATTTCGTCCTGTAAGATGTCTTTTACTACTTCACGAACTGCTTTTACTACTTGTCTTTCAAATTCTTCACTGAACATATAATCACGCTCCTTAATAAATAATATCCATAAATAATGCTGTTATGTACACAAAAGCTGTTATAAATGGTATAAATACTACTGCAAAACATATAGAATTGATGTATAAATCTTTGTTTTCCATTTTTAAAACTCCTTTCTTATGGTATAATGAAAGAAAGTATTTTTGATAGATACTTGTCTTTAACCTTTTAAGTACTGTAGTTGGTAGCTTGGTACTTAAAAGGTTTTTGTACTTTTCTGTACTATTATTTTAAAAAAATAAACTATCAATTGTTTCATCGGGAAAGTATTCCTTGAAAAAGTTTAATAGTATTACTTTTTCCTTGTCAGTAAATGGTACTAACATTCTTTCTTTGCGCCCATATACAACATGGTGGATATTAAGTAATTCACTCATTTCTTTTTGTGTTTTACCTAATGCATATCTATAAGAACGTATTTTACTTATTTTGATAGGTTGCATTTTAAAAACTCCTTTCTAATATTTAAGTATTTTTCTGTACTTACAATATTAGTTTAACATTATATTTCTTACTCGTCAAGTACTTTTTTGTACTTTTCTATTTATTTTTAGACTTAATTAGTGTATAATGAGGATATAACTTAATTAAAGAGGAATTATATATGAAAATAAATGTAAATAAGAAATCTGTTGGCTCGAGAATAAAACAGATTAGAATGAATAAAGGTTACACTTTAGAGGCTTTTGGAAAATTGTTTAATGCTAGTAAAGGTAATGTTCAACAATGGGAAAATGGCGTTTCTTTACCTAATAAAGAAAGATTAGCTAGTATTTCAAAAATAGCTGATATGACTGTAAATGAGTTGGTATATGGCTCGGTTGGCGAATTCTTAGATAATAACATAGATACTCTTTTAGAAAATAGTGATTACCCGATTAAATTAACTAATAGTAAGCTACATATCTCTTATAGACAAAACTTTAATAATTATATAAAAACAAGATTACAGAGCTATCCTTTATTTAAAGAGGGTTTAAATCCAATAGAAAATATAGATTCACTATGTGGAGTAGTTATCTCATTCATAAACGAGTATATTCAACAAGAGTTTAGTGATATTTATAGCGTTATAACTCAATATAAAGATACCACGAAAGTAGTTCTAGTATTTTTCCCAACAGATATTGATGTGAAAACTTTTAATATATCCGAAAATATACTTAACGTATTATCTTCATACGATAATTTGGTAGATTACCTAACTAAAATAGATAACACTGGTGTAGCGAATAATTATTTTTTATTAAAAGAATTACATTCTAAAATAATTGAGAGTGTTAAAAATGAAAAGTTAAATCTTGAAGAGAGACGTACACTTTATATTTCTCTTTCTGATGTTTTAAACAATAATGCTGATTTATATACTTTGAAAAATATAGGTTCTAATCCACTTTTCAAGAGTAATACATTTATGCAAAATAAATATGATTTTTATAATTATTTTATGGCAGTAGGTCTTAAAGTAGAGGAAGAAAATAGCCTATTTTACCTAGCTAGTTATTCAAAGGTTGAAGATGTACCACTAAACACTGAAGCCGAATACTTTATCTTAAATCACGATAATACATATCAAATAACTAAAATTACTGAAATACCAGACTGCAAATATATTGCACCTATCATAGGTAGGTTAGAATAGTAATTAAACTATCAACTAATAGATTACAACCACTAAGAAGAAGTTTATACCCCTTCTAGTTATAATAAAACAAAATTTTAGATAGCTTTAAACAGCTATCCATTATGGTTAAATACCGCCGAAAAAAATTTAAAGGAGTTTATAAAAATGAAAAAATCAAGAATATTATTAAGTACATTCCTTGCTAGTACTGTAGTACTTGCTGGATGTTCTTCTAAAACAGAAACTAGTTCTTCATCTTCTAATAAGACTGAACAAAAGGAAGAAAAGAAAACTAGCAATGAAGCTAAGTTAGGAACACCTATTACTTTTGATAAAACAGCGGAAATTACAGTAAAAACTGCTGAATGGACTGATGAAAGAAATCAATTCGCAGATAAACCAGCTAAAAAAGTATTGTTAGTAACATATGATGTTAAAAACTTATCTGACAAAGATTATCCAGTAGGTACTGACATTAAACTATATGTGAACGGTAAGAAAGCAGAATCATACCCTGTCCAAGTTAAATTAGACAGTATTTCTCCTAACAGAATATCAGAAAACGTAACACAGGCTTTCGCTGTGAATGAAGATGGAGCACTTGAATTAGAAGTGCAACCAATGTTCTCGTTCAAAGATAAAAAAATCATTAAACTTGATTTGAAATAATAACTGTTATTTCATAACACAAGATCTATTTTAAATGTGTATGATATAGTAAAATTCAATTTGAAAAATGTTATATCATACACATGTGTTTTGGATACAAAAAAAGCACCAGTAAATAATACTAGTGCTGAAAAATGATAAACAAGTTAATATATAGACAACTGAATTATATCATACAAATGCTGTCATATCAACATTTTATTTACTTACTTAAAATTAAGAAGCATTAAAACCGCTTCTAAGCGTTCTAACTATTAAAAGGTGTAATTACATTACCTAACCTTTAAAAGTCTCACTACGTTCATTATACGAGGTGATTTTCACCTAATCATTTATTAATTTCTTTGATATGTGCTAGATAGAAAGGAAATGATAAAAATGATTAAACAATATGAGAAAAACGGAAAGAAATTTTATAAGTTTAGAAATATTTATATAGGTATTGATCCTACTACTGGAAAAGAAATTAGAAAATCGAAGTCAGGGTTTACATCAAAAAGGGATACTGAATTATATATATCAAACTTACGTACAGAATTTGATAATAAAAATTACATCAACAGCAATGATATTAGTTTCCAGGAATTATATGAACTATGGTTTCAAGGTTATAAAGATACTGTTAAACCTAGTTCATTATACGTTACAGAAAACGTATTAAAACAAATACTAAGCTACTTTGGTAAGATGAAAGTAAAAAAGATAACTACTATTAGTTGTCAGAAGTATTTAAATACAAATAAAGATTTCTCCTATAGTCACATTAAAAAATTAAAAAGTTACACTAGCTTAATTTTAAAGTATGGTGTTAAAATGCAAGTAATTAATTTTAATCCTATGGATAATGCAACTATACCTAAGAGAAAAGAAGATACAAAAAACGAAGATACTTTATACTATACCAAAAGTGAATTAAAAAAATTTCTAGATATAGTAGATAGTTACAACAATACTGAATGGAAAACACTATTCAGATTACTAGCTTTTACTGGAGCTAGAAAAGGTGAAATACTAGCTTTAACATGGGATGATATTAATTTTACAAACAATACTATTGATATAAATAAAACTCTAGCAAGTACAGAAACTGCTGTAGTAGTTCAAACTCCAAAAAGTAAAAGTAGTGTTAGAATTATTTCAATAGATACTGAAACTGCACGTATATTAAGATTATGGAAATTAAGACAACGTGAAGAATTTTTAAAAGTTGGTCTAATCCCAAAAGCTAAACAGCTTGTATTTGCTAATAGTGAGAATAATTTTAAATGGATCTTTTTCCCTAATTATACATTAAAGAAAATTTGTGAAGAACATGATTTTAAATTAATTAAAATACATGGTTTCCGCCATACTCATGCTTCTTTACTATTTGAAAGTGGTAAAATGAGCATTAAAGCTGTACAGCACCGTTTAGGTCACTCAGATATACAAACTACTATGAATATATACACTCATGTTACTCAATTACAGAAAGATAATATAGGTAATGATTTTGCTAAATATATGGAAATGTAAAAACAGTCGTTACCGTTTCGTTACATTCATAAAAAAAAGGAAAGCCGAAGTCTCTCAAACGGCTTTCCTGTAAGTATTTTAAAAATTATCTTCTTAATCCTAGAGCTTTAATTAATTCACGGTATCTTTGGATATCTTTTTTAATTAAGTAGTCTAGTAAGTGACGACGACGGAAAACTTTTTTAAGTAATCCACGACGACCTGCGTGATCTTTTTTGTGAGTGTTTAAGTGCTCAGTTAAAGCATCGATTTCTGCAGTTAATACTGCGATTTGTACTTCTGGAGAACCAGTATCTGATTCATGAGTACGGAATTTAGCGATAATTTCTTGTTTTCTTTCTTGACTAATTGCTGCCATTATAATTTCCTCCATATAATTTTATTTTGTGACCTTAATCCTAGTGAAGAATCTGGAGTGTTTCTATACCACGAATAAGGAACATTAGTTATTTTACACTATTTTTAAAAATAATTCAAGGAAAACAGAGCTAATATTATATTTTTTCCTAAAAATTATATATCTTTCTCTTCACATTTCTTTTTATCTTTTTGTAATTGCTCTTTTAAGTGATTAAAGCTCTCAAATTTTTGCTCTTTTCGTAAAAACTCATAGAAAAACACTTCTATCCTTTCATCATAAATATCTTCATCGAAGTCTAGAATATGTGTTTCTATAAACTTCTTATCTTTCCCATCTGATACTGTAGGATTGTACCCAATATTAGTGATTGATTTATATACTTTCCCTTTCACTTTTGTTTTAGTTATATAAACTCCATTTGTATCAGGTAATAAATATTTTTCATCTAATTTTAAATTAGCAGTCGGAAAATTAATAGTTCTTCCTAATTGTCTTCCTTTTACTACTATACCAGAGATTGAGTAATGTCTGTTTGAAAGATTATAATATTCTGTGAAGTCCCCTTCTTGAACTGATTTTTTTAAAGCAGTTGTTGAAATTTTACCATCATTTAACTCTTTTTTTTCAAGAATATCAACTTCTATTCCACTATCTTTTATCAATTGTGGTGTCCCTATTCCTTTATTACCAAATCTGTAGTCATAACCACAGAATACCATTTCTACATTTAATTTTTTTAAGATCTCATTAATAAAATCTTCTGCAGATAATGTTTGTAATTTTTCATTAAACTCTAAATAATAAACTTCATCTACACCTAACTCTTCTAATAACTCAGATTTTTTATTTATTGGTGTTATTGCTTCTTCTGTTGTTTTTCCAAAGTACTCTTTTGGACTTTTATCGAATGTAATAACTATCGATAAAGCATCATTCTGCGATTTATCGATTGCACCTTTAATTATTTCTTGATGCGCTGTATGTAATCCATCAAAAAATCCTAAGGCAGCTATTCTTCTCTTGCTATCTTTTTCTATTTCATTTATTTTAGAAATATTAAAAATTCTCATCGTTTTCTCTTACCTACTACTCTAATATTTTAGGAAATGTTGTTTTTACTGACAATAATTCATCATCCTTATCTTTTAAATAATAAATTGCTATTGCTTCATTATTATATGTAAAAACTATTCCATTCGAAAAATCATAATCTGGAAATTGATTTTTTCTAAATCTAAGCCCATTCATAACCTGCTTGGCCCTAAATAATGGAATCTCCACAAATTGATATTCTTCTAATGCATATTCTTTCTTTAGTATTTTATCTTCTAAAGTATTTTCTTTAAGGCATTTTTCTACATCAGCTAGTTTTAAGCAATGATCTATTGTTATTTTACCACTACTTGTTCGTGTTAGCTTACTCATAGTACTTGGAATATTTAGCTTTTCTCCTATACTAGTTGCTATCGTTCTAACATAAGTACCTTTACCACAGTTTATATCTATTGTAAAATAGAATTTACCATCCTTGTAATACTCACTATTATCTATAAACTCTATATTATAAATATTAACTTTCCTCGAAGGTATTTCTACATCGAACTGTCCGCGTCGTGCATATTCATATAGTTTTCTACCATTTACTTTAACAGCTGAATAAATCGGAGGTGTTTGTTCTATTTCACCAACCATAGTTTTTAAAATATTCTTTATCTCAGATATATCAATACCTTCTACTGTTCTTTCTTCAAGGATTTCTCCTGTCAAATCTTCTGTTGTTGTCTTTATTCCTAAACACACTTCTGCTCGATAACTTTTGCCTAAATCCATGGCATAATCACTTACCTTAGTTGCTCCACCTAAAAGAAGTAACAATACTCCATCGACCTCAGGATCAAGTGTTCCCGAATGACCAATTTTTTTCATCTGAAGTATCTTTCTTGCCTTAAAAACAACATCATGACTAGTCATACCTCGTTCTTTATATATTGGCAAAATCCCATCAAACATTATTTAGTTTCCTCTTTTCTTAAGCAATCTGGACATAGTCCATAAACTTCAAACTTATGGCCATCTATTCTATATCCTTTAAGCTCTTCTATTTCCAAATTACCACATACATTTACATGTATAATTTTCGCTTTTCCACAATTTAAACAAATATGATGATGGTGGTGATGATCTGTTTCCAAACATCCTATTTTGAAATATTTTTCTCCCTTAATCTCTGTTGTCTCTAAAATACCTAACTCTTCATAGGTACTTAGATTTCTATAGATTGTATCAAAACTTAATCCTGGATAAACTTTATTAAGTGTTTCAGATACATATCTAGCATTTATATATCTATCTTCAGTAACTAGTAGTTCTACCATAGATTTTCTTTTATCGGTATATTTATAACCTTTTTCTTTTAAAAGTTTCATTATTTTATCAACTTTTTCTTCAACTAATTTCATAAGCAGCCTCCTAGATTATTAGTTTTTAAAATCTACAAATTCCCCTTTTCTTAGCATAGCTATTTCATCTTTGTATGGCGCTATATCTTTTTTCTCACCATACCATGGTGTTTCTAAAATTTTAGGTAAATTAGCAAATTCTTTAAGATGTACTATACGGTTAATCGCATCAAAGCCAATTCCACCATAACCAATATTTTCATGGCGATCTTTATGAGCACCTAGAGTATTTTTACTATCGTTAATATGTAAAACTTGAATTCTATCTAAACCAACTATTTTATCGAATTCTGTTAATACTCCATCTAAATCATTTACGATGTCATATCCGCCTTCAAATACGTGGCAAGTATCAAATGTAACAGTTAATTTCTCATTTAGATTTGCACCATCTATAATTTTTGCTATTTCATCAAAAGTTCTACCACATTCACTACCTTTTCCTGCCATAACTTCAAGAGCTATATTAGGTTTCATATCTTTTGTTAGTACTTCATTTAAACCTTTAACTATACTAGCTATACCAACATCTGCTCCCGCTTTAACGTGTGAACCTGGGTGAAGCACTATATTTTTTGCTCCAATTTTTTCTGTTCTTTCTATTTCTAAACGTAAGAAATCTACAGCTAGTTGATAAATCTCTGGTTTAATAGTGTTAGCTAAATTAATAATATATGGTGCATGAACCACTATATCACTTATGTTGTTTTCAGCCATAAGCTTATGAGCCTCATCTATTCTCAATTCTTCGATTGGCTTTCTACGAGTATTTTGAGGTGCTCCAGTATAAATCATAAATGTATCACTATTATAGCTAGCTGCTTCTTTTACAGATCCTAACATCATTTCTTTCCCTGACATTGATACATGAGAACCAATTTTTAAATTTTTCATTATTTACCTCTATTTGCTCTATTAGTACGTTTAGCAAATTTTCTTCTTTCTTTTTGTTTAAGTTTATCCATTTTATATTTATATTTTTTCTTATATCCTGGTTTAACTTTTTTAGACACTCTAACTTTAGATTTTAATTTTTCAGTTAAGTTGTGATCAGCTACAACTTTCTTTCTACTTTGACGTTTATTTCTATCTTTTACTTCAATAAACTCTCCGTTACGAATATCTTGGTGATTAAATTCTATACCGCGACTTTCAAGTGCTTGTAGTTTTTCTTCATCTTTATTATTGTATATAGTAATACAGTCCCCACTTAACCCGGCACGACCAGTTCTTCCAGCACGGTGAACAAAGAAATCTAGATCATTAGGTATATTGAAGTTAATTACATGACTAACACCTTCAATATCAATTCCGCGACTCATTAAATCACTAGCAACAACATAAGTAAAATCTAAATTATTAATTCTACGTTGCATTTGTTTTCTCTCACGTGGAGTTAAATCACCATGAAGCACTCCTACATTTAATCCTTGAGAAATTAAATAGCTACTAATCTCCTCAACTTCTGTTTTTTTGTTAGCAAATATAAGTGCTAAATATGGATTAATAACTGTAGTTATCTCATATAATTTTTCCAATCTAGTAGAACTTTTTTCTGGAATTAAAATATATTCTATTTTTCCAAATTTTGCATTATCAATTTCTATATATTGTGCATTTTTTAAATATTTTTTTAAGAAATGACTCATTTGAGTAGGGATTGTTGCTGAGAATACTAAGAACTGACAATTCTCTGCTGCTCTTTTCGAAATCTTATCTACATCTTCCATAAACCCTAGATCAATCATCATATCACATTCATCAATTACTAAAGATTCTACTTCTTTTATTGATAAGGCACTAGCTCTATCTAATTCTAAAACACGAGTTGGTGTACCAATAATAATATGCGGTGCGTTTGATACTCTTTCAATATCACGATTTAAATCTTGTCCACCAATACATAGCGTTATTTTTATATCTTCTTCACTAAATTCAGCTATTTGTAGAGCCATATCATAAAGTTGACGAGATAATTCTCTAGTCGGCGCTAATATAATGCTTTGGGTTTTCTTTTTACTTAAATCTAATTTACTAAATATTGGTAATAAGAAAGAATGACTTTTCCCACTTCCTGTCTGTGATTTAGCTACAATATTTTTACCTTTTAAAACAGGGGAGAACACTCTCTCTTGAATTTTTGTAGGATTTGAAAATCCTAAATCTATTATTGCATTATTTACAAATTCATTAAATTTATATTGTTCAAATGACTTTGGTAACATTAATAATCTCCTTTAAATTACTTTTACACTTCTTTAATAATCCTTAATTAAAGATTTTTTAAAACTACAATCCTAAACGCGAATACAATATCCTGTTTCACGTCATAATAAACCATTCTTTATTATACTATAAATACTCTTATTTATCTATTAAAATTATTCTTATCTATTAGCCAAAAGCACCTTTATTATCATAAATTTTAAAAAGCCTTGTTTCTATTTTTACTTAGAATCAAAGCTTTTTATTATTTATATATTTAATTATATAGTTAATAAAATTGCAATCTAACGAGCTCTTCTTGGTAGATTTTTATTCGGTAGTGGAAGTTTTCCATTATTTCTATCATTACTACGCATATCATAACTTCTGCCTGTTGCGGTAACTGCAGCAACGTTAGTATTATTGTTAAAAAGACTTCCTACTGCTTTAACTCCTCCTGTAATTAAGTTTCCTACAGCTCTAAATGGAGCACTTATTATACTCCCAACTTTAGCTATTTCTTGTAAAGGAGTTTTATTCATACGTTTAAAACCTTCTGCAAAATAATATGCTTTTTCTCGTTCTGCTGGTGTCATCAGAGGGGCGTACTTATCAACCCCTGCTATAAACTCATTATTTGCTTTTCTACTAAAATAACCATGCTTCTCATATGCTTTATCATGAGCTCTGCATAATCTATCTAAATAATCTTTAGGTTTAGGTCCATTTTTTGTATCACCATGCCCTGGTCCACAATAGCAACCATGTAATTGATTATATTTTTCACCAGTTCTATTTTTAATAGCATATTTAATAATTGCTACTGTTGATAACCTACTAATTTCTTCTTTAGTTTTATATTTTTTAGTATCAACAACAGTCTTATTATTAACTTTCTGTTTTGGATCTACAACTTTTTCTTTATTAACTAAATTAACTTTTTTCACATTTTTATCTTCATTTTTTTTAATAGATACAGTTTTAGAATTTGATGTTTTTGTTATAAAAGCTTTGTCATGTTCTGCAACTAAAGCATCTAAATGTGAAATTGCTATATTTTTAGAATTAGTTGGCTTTGTTGATTTTTTTGTGAAAGCTTTGTTATGCCCTGCAACTATAGCATCTAAATGTGAATTTATTAGATTTTTAGAGCTAGTTGGCTTTGTTGATTTTTTTGTGAAAGCTTTGTTATGCCCTGCAACTATAGC
>CAUUEM010000008.1:0-21652 GCA_963544045.1 uncultured Gemella sp.
TCCATCTACCCAGCTATTTACTGCCATCTTACCGTCAGCTCCTAGCCAGTAGTTATCTATCCATGCATTTCTTATCGGTTGACCCAATGTATTGTAATAATACCACGCAGTTCCATTCTGTTGCCAGCCCATTTTAGGCGCTGGTTTTTGGGCATTTTTATCCCATACTCCATTACTTCCTACATAGTATTTTCCTCCATCTACCCAGCTATTTACTGCCATCTTACCGTCAGCTCCTAGCCAGTAGTTACCTATCCATGCATTTTTTACTGGTTGTCCTTGTGTATTGTAATAATACCATGTGCTTCCACTTTGTACCCAACCTTGTGCTGCTTGAGCCTCATTAGCGCCCATTGTTGCATCTAAAGTAAATGGTACAGCTAACACTGTTAATATTCCTAATCCCATCTTTATATTATTCTTCATAATAATTTTCTAACTCCTAATAACTTGGTATTTTATTTTTATAAATCACTATTTATTATATCATTATTTTTATAATTACTAAATTACAAATTTATTACATATCATTAAATAAAAAATACAGATTAAACTATTCGTAAAATTCTGTATTTTTATTATTTATAATTACTGTCTTCTTTAATCAGAATAATATTCTTTTTTCCAGTTAAATCCTTTTATTAAGCCTACTAATGTCCCTACTCCATAATAGACATGAATTAAAAATAATATTATCGGCATTAGTAAAATTGTAATATTAAATTTATTATTTATTATTGTCATAATTGTAATAAGTATTGCAAACAGAAAGTAAACACTACTTAATAAAATAACAAATATAGACGTAATTGGCGTCATACATAAACTAAATATTATAGCTAAGACAAATGCTAGTGGTACAAAATGGAAAATCGAAAAAGCCCTAGGATAAACATGGCTTACTTTCCCAATCCAATAACCATTAGAATATTTTTGTTTTAACATTCTTTTTAAGGTTGGTCTTGTATACTGATATGATAATATATCATTACTGTATCTAATTTTATAACCGTTTTCTCTTATACGATAATGTAGTTCGTTATCTTCCACACGGCCTACTTTTTCATCAAGTAATCCTATCTTATCGAATATTGATTTCCTGTACATACCTTGAAAAACAGAACTTACATATTTTTTCGTAGTTTTTTTTCTGTAGTCAGCTATTCCACTACCAAACATATTTTCTTCTACTAATAATAATGTTTTACTAAAATTATCTGCATTTTCTATAATATTCGGTCTTGGTCCTCCGCATACATATTCACCTTCTTCTATAATTTTAACATTATTTTCAATAAAATTTTCTGTAATGTGTGAATGACAGTCAACTTTTAATATACATTCCCCTCTTGCAGCTTTTATACCAACATTCATCCCTGCTGATAATATTACTTTTGGATTTTTTAATAGTACCACATCATAAAAATCATGATTACTATTTTTAAAATCTTCTAATATTTTCCAACTACTATCTTTTGACATACCATCAATAAAGATTAATTCTATTTCATTATGATTATATGTTTGTTCTTTAAAGTCTTCTATTAATCTTGGTAAAAACTTTTCCTCATTTAACAAGCCTACGATAACTGATACTAGCATATTATCTCCTTCCAAAATTCGAGCTAGATTAAATAATTAATCTAGCCCAAAATTTATTATTTATCTTTTTTACCTAATCTCTCATTCGCATCAAACATTATACTCGCAATAGATTCTCCCCAATAAGGTGCTGTTGCATAATTAACGTTCATTCCACCTGCTTTATTTCCTAGGTAGGCTCCCCTTGCAGGATAGCTAGAATTACTTAAATACTTCTCATTTATCCAACGAGCAGCTCCCATAATCCCTGAGTCTACATCATCAAATTTAGTTGCTGATGTGTATGGGCTTGAATCATAGGCTGCTATTCCAAAGAAGTTATTTTTCTTTTTAGCAATATTACTTTTTCCCCACGCACTTTCTAGGGCACTATGAGCTACTAGATATAAAGCATTCACCCCATATTTTTGCTCTGCTGCTTTAAATGTCTCACCTTTACCTGCCAACATACTGTTTCCAGCTCCCATTACAGTATAAAGTTTATTAATATCCGCAGCTGAATAATTTGTTTTTGTTTTTAAGTTACTAAATTGGAATGGATGATCTAGTTTAAATGTACCAAAATTAATTCCATCTGCTGAATAATATGATTTTCCTACCTGCATATTTGAATTATGATATGCTACTTTAACACTACTATATTTAGAATACCTATGATATACATACTTACCATCACTTACATAATCTGGTATAAATGTTGCACTAGCGTTAACTTCTTCTACTTGTGCAGGATTAACATATCCTATTAACCCAGCTACTTGAACAGGAATTCTTCCTGAAACTGAAGCTCTAGCATCTTTAAATACTACTGTCCCTTGAGAAATATGTGATAAAATTTTACCATTACTATCATACACTGGTATATATAATCCTGTTACTTTGTAATAACCTGTGTATTGATCGTTAGTTGGATTATTACCTTGTGCAACTGCTCGTGTTTTCTCAGGCGTTGTCGTAGATGTTTTAGCATCCTTTACCCACCAACCTTGACTTCCTACATAGTATTTTCCTCCGTCTACCCAGCTATTTACTGCCATTTTTCCATCAGCTCCTAGCCAGTAGCTTCCTACCCATGCATTTTTAGTTAGTGTTCCTTGTTCATTGTAATGATACCAAGCATTTCCATCTTTTACCCAACCTGTTTTCTTCTTAATTGACTTTGGTGTATCTTTTTTCTTCGGCTCTTCCACTTGTTTTGGAGCATCTTTTACCCACCAACCTTGGCTTCCTACATAGTATTTTCCTCCGTCTACCCAGCTATTTACTGCCATTTTTCCATCAGCTCCTAGCCAGTAGCTTCCTACCCATGCATTCCTTACTTGTTGTCCTTGTGCATTATAATAATACCACGCACTTCCACTCTTTACCCAACCTGTTTGGATTATTGGTTTCTCTGTTGCTTTTGGAGTACCAGTTTGTTTTGGAGCATCTTTTACCCACCAACCTTGGCTTCCTACGTAATATTTTCCTCCGTCTACCCAGCTATTTACTGCCATTTTTCCGTCAGCTCCTAGCCAGTAACTTCCTACCCATGCATTCCTTACTTGTTGTCCTTGTGCATTATAATAATACCACGCACTTCCACTCTTTACCCAGCCTTGTGCTGCTTGAGCTTCATTACTTTCCATTAATGAATCTACTGCTAAAGGTGTTGCTAAAACTGTTAAAATCATTAAACTTTTCTTAATATTTTTTCTCATTTCTAATTCATCCTCATTTATACATATACTGCAATGACTATTATACCATATATTTATACTATTATTGATTACAATTGAGTTATTAATATTACATGTTTATTACAGAAAAGAGAATACGAAACTTTACTCGTATTCTCTCAGTATTTTTTCTAATTTATTATAATCTTTAACACTATCAATTTCATAGATACTATTTGCTTCTAATTCCTCTACATAAACATCTAATTCAGCAATATTATCTTTAACCATATTATCCCAGTATAAATCAATAAACTCATTACTAGCATAAGCTAAATCTATAAATTTATTGATTTTTTCTGCAGTTTCCTTATCCCAGAAAGAAACTCCACTTAAGATTCTTCCAGCCTTACTATCTACAATAATATCTTTTACTTTATAGTCGTCACCATAAACAAGGAACCACTCATTTTCACAGTCTTCACGATAAACACTAAAATACGTTGAGCGATTAATATCCGACCTAAACATGTTTTTAAATAAGTAGTTATCCGCATCTATAACATAGCTATCTGCTAAATATTCTTTTACTAGATATAATGAATAAAAATTATTGTACTCAGCATATTTATCATTAAATACTAGTTTTACACCATACTTTTCTTTTAAGTAGTCAAATTGTTCATGTAGATATCCAACTACTACTATAATTTCATCTATTCCTTTTTCTTTTAAATATTCTATTTGATACTCTACTAAAGGCTTATCTTTTACTTTGATAAGAGCCTTTGGAGTATTGTCAGTCATAGGTCTAAGTCTAGTTCCTAGACCAGCCGCTAAAATAATTGCTCTCAATACTGTATCCTCCTAATTTTTACTATGGGCTTTCAATAATTAATCTTTTACTATTATATATACACCTGACATTATTACTAAAGAAGTGACTACAACTAATGTACTTAAACCAATCCCTAATAATATAGCCGAAAAGACTACTGTCCATACTACGTAACTAACATTTAATCCTGTTGCTTTAGCTGGCTTTAGTCTATTTATAGACATATAGTATGTTATATATGATACCATATTACTCAATACAAATATAAATATCAGACCACCTAATTTTATATCTGCTACTTCTGATACACTAAATCCATTAAATAATACTATTACAAGATATGCTAAAAAAGAAGTAACTTGTCTTATAAGTAAAGTTTCTATTTCTGTTAAATTATTACTCATCGCATAAGAACTAAGCACACTTTCGCTTCCCCATGCAACAGCACAAATCAAAGCAAAAAGAAAACCAATATAAAATGAATTAACTTGTTCACTAGTGTAACTTTGAGCAAAAATACCTGCTATGATAAGCGCTATACCTATTATAGTTTTCTTAGATACTTTATGTTTTAAGAAAACTATAGCAAGAATAACTGATACTGCTGGATATACTGCAGTTATAGACGAAGTTAAACCTCCTCCAATATATTTTACTGCATACAGGTTGCATTGCATTCCTATAGGTCCCGCAAGCAACGCTCCAATTATTACACTAATATTTCTAATATTTGTAAAAATTTTAAAGTCTATTTTCTTATACTTAATAAGTAGTATTGCTGCTAAAATAAAAATACTTATAAAGTCATGGACAAAGGCAACGACAAATGGAGAAATATTATAAAGTGAAAATATATATGCACTTATTGTTAAACCTAATCCCCAAAATAAACCAGAAAACAAACCAAATGAGATACCAGATTTATTTTTCATAACTTTCTATATACTCCTTAAGATTTTTCAAACAACGATTATATCTATCTTGTCCATAGCTACCGAATTCAGCACCCTGTTCTTCTTTATAAATCGTCCATAGACTCCAAAGAAAGTCTTGAAGAATTTTATATATCATAATTTTAGCAACACTTACAGGAGTATTTTCGCTATAATAATATTTAAAGAATTCTCCTTCTTCTGATTTCCTATAATTCGATTCAATAAATAACGCGGCTAAATCCCACATAGGATCATTCATAGAAGAATATTCCCAGTCTATTAAATATACTCTACCATTTTCATCTTCAATAAAGTTCTCTGGCACCAAATCAATATGACAAGATTTTCTGTCTATCCCAATCTCTTCTAAATGAGATTGTAATCGAAACACTTTATCTCTTATTTTATCATAATATGCATACTTAATTTCACCTTGAATTAAATCCTCATATTTTTTTATTTCATCAAAGATTTTAAATTCACCTTCTAGTTCTTTTCCGGAACCATGAACTTTTTGTAGTATTTTTGCTACTTCTTTATTTTTTGTTTTTATATAATGTGCATCAAAAGTTACTGCATTTTCTATATATTCATTTACTTTTATACCTTCTTTAATATCAAAAATATAATTTTCGACATCTAATTCTAAATCACGAATCTTTTCTAAATTATTTTTTTCTGCAATTCTATTAATTAGTTTTTCTGTTCCTTTACCAAAGAACTTTACAATAAACTTTCTATTTGTTGTTTCAACTAGGTAGTTATTATTAGTCATACCACCTAATCTTTCTACACTAACTATTTCCTCTTCTTTAGAAAGTAGCTTTTCTATTTTTTGTTTTATTAGTTTTTTCAATATAAAAACCTCTTTTCTAAATTTCCCACTTGAATACTGTTTTAAATGCTGTATTTAAATCAGTAGCAAAAACTCTATGAATATCATTAATATTTTTCACTGGAGTTTCTAAATAAATAATATTTTTAAATCTTCTTTCGAATTTTTTATTACTTAGCATTTCTACTGCTTTTTCAAAATCAACTCTACCAGAACGTGATGAACCTAATAGCGTTAATCCTTTTTCTAATATATCACGAGTGTTAACATTAACATTATATTCACTAACACCCATAAGTATTATACTACCTTGTGGTTTTATATATTTAATAATATCATTTATTGCATATCCACTGCCATCTCCACCACAACATTCTATCCCATGATCAAAGTTCAAATCGGCAGGAATATCATCAGTAATATAACGCTCTTTCGCAAAACTAAATAGTTCTAATTTTTCCCAGTGACGACCTATAACGATAATCTCACAATCCGGTAAAATATAGTTAAGTATATTAGCCATAACATATGCTAAACTACCATCACCTAGTATTGCGATTCTATCTTTTTTACTGTGAGAATTTTTCACAAACCTATCTACAGCATGCATCCCAACACTAATAAACTCTGTAATAGCTGCCACACTATCCTCAACGCCATCATATGCTACTACTCTATCTTTAGACAATGTTACAAATTCTCTCATAAATCCATCAAAACCACTAGATAAAAAATGTGTTCCACTCATATAATTTTCGTAGAATTCCTCATCACTAGCTCTTGGTGGTTGGTTGGGAATCATCACTACTTTTTGTCCTACTTTATACGTACCTGTAGGGTCAGATATAACTATTCCTACACATTCATGAATAAGTGCCATAGGTAACTTTTTAGCTAAAATTTTTGGATCTCTTTTCCCTTGATAGTACCTCTGATCCGCATGACAGAGTGCCATATAATTCGGTCTAATAACTATTTTATCTTTATCATTTAAATTTTCTTCATTATATTTTACATTAATAAATTTCGGTTTTATCAATTGATATATTTGATTAATCATATTATTCTTCCTCTAACATACTCTTGGCGATCTTAAGATCTGTCACGGTAGTTACTTTAATATTAGAATACTCCCCACGAGCTAGAGTAACCTTTTTCCCCTTAATAACAAATATTTTACATGCATCTGTTAATATTTCTCTTTCATCAGCACTTAGAGCTGTATATAATTTTAAAAAATCTTTGCAACGAAAGCTCTGTGGAGTTTGCCCTTGATAATAATGTGCTCTATTTGGAATATTAGTAATGTACTCCCCATTTATACTTTCAACTATTGTATCTACCGCTTCTACTACTGTATCCACAGCATCACTCTCTTTAGCTAATCTAATATTATCTTTTATTATTCTATGCGTGATAAACGGACGAACAGAATCATGTGTAATTACGATATCTTCATCTGTTAGCTCTTTATATTCATTTATTCTTTTTATAATATTTTCAATTGTAGTATTTCTATCTACACCACCTGGTGTAATGATTATTCTATCACTAAAAGTAGGAACATATTGTTCAACTAAATCTTCTGCATGCGATACCCAATCCTCATGTACACCTACTACTATTTTTTCTATTTCAGGCTCTAATAAAAATTTTTCTATAGTGTGAACTATTATTGGCTTACTGCCTAAATCTAGAAACTGTTTCGGCATGTTGCTAATTCCCATTCTAGTTCCTGTTCCACCAGCTAATATTCCTGCATAAATCATGTTTTTCTCCTTAAATTATTTATTTTCCTAATTAGTATACTATCCACCCTATTATACCATATATTAATCTAATCAACAAAAAACTTTACAATTATTAGATATTTCACATCCTCAAGTTAAAAATATGTTATAATGTTAAATAGAATTTTAGAAAGGATTTCCTTTAAATGAAAAGCATAAAAGTTAATGCATTAGCGAGTTTAATGGTTAACGTTCTAAACATAGTTTTCCCATTAATCACTAATCCTTACTTAACCAGAATACTTAGTAAATCTAACTACAGTTATTTCAATACAGCAAATACTTGGGCTAGTTTTGTAATACCTCTTGCTGCATTCGGAATATATAACTACGGTATTAGATCAATAAGTAAAGTAAAAGACGATAAAAACAAAATTAACTACGTATTTTCAAAACTATTCTATATATCAGTAGTAACCTCAATTGCGATAACTGCTCTATATTTTATATTTATCAGCGTAGGCACAAATGATACTGAAAATTTAAAAATCTTATACTATATACTTGGAATTCAAGCCTTATTCCAATTTTTAAATATTGAATGGATGAACGAGGCATACGAAAACTATACATTTATTCTCTATAAAACTTTATTTATTAGAATTGCAATGTTAGTATCAATCTTCTCATTCGTAAAAACAGAAGATGACATTATACCATATGCAATTATAATGAGTGCTACAACTATTTTAAACTATCTACTGAGTTTCTTATGGATAAAAAGAGAGGTTTCATTTGTTAAGATTGATATTAAAGACTTATTAACATCTACAAAAGCACTAACTACAATGTTATTATTAGCAAATGCTAATATGCTGTACACATTGCTAGATAGAATGTTTATAACAAAAGGCCCTGATGAAAACTATATTTCATATTACACTATTGCATCAAGTATTGTTATGCTTATAGCTAGTGTCCTTAGTGGGGCTATAAATGTTAGTCTCCCAAGACTGGGTTATTACTTAGGAAAGAAAGATTATAAATCATATGAAAATCTAGTCAATCAAGGTGCATCTTTATTTTATTTTCTTATGATTCCAACAAGTATCGGAATTATGATATTAGGAACTTATGCAACAGTTATTTACTCTTCTGAAAAATATTTAGAAGCTGGTGTTGTAACTAGTATATTTGCGATTAGAACTATAATTTGGGCAATTGAATTAATTTTAGGTAAACAAATTATATTTATAAATGACTTCGAAAGTAAATTAACGGCATTCTACTTTCTTGGCGGTGGAGTAAACATCATATTGAACAGCATTTTATACTTCAACAATATTTTCAAGCCTGAATATTATATTGGAACAACTATTATTGCAGAAGGTATAGTTGTACTACTTGAAGTTTTATTTATAAATAAACATAAATTAATTAGCCTAAAAACAATATTTGCAACAATATATAAATATTCTTTAGTGTCACTTGGATTTATTCCAATATATTATCTTTTTAAATATATATTTAATATAAATTCATATGCTATTACCCTTAATATGTTAATTATGGTTTGTCTAGTTATTGCTACTTGTGGATTATATTATCTAATAGCATTATTTATTCTGAAAGATAGTACATTACATTATGCGGTTAATATTGTTAAAGGAAAGTTGAAAAGAAATTAAGGAGTTATTATGAAATTACTAAAATTAATTATTATACCAATATTTATATCCATTACACTACAAACTACATCCACATACGCCATTGCTAAAGACAGACTACATATAATAACCGTTGCAGAATGGTCTGATGCTATAATTTTAGAAAGTAATGGTCGCTATGCAATGATAGATACAGGGGGAAGACTTTTCATACCCAGACGGATCAAATCCTAAATATCCAGATAGAGAAGGAATAACTAAGGACTCTAAAAAAATCACTGAGGACAGGTTGCTAGCACATATTAAACAACTCGGCATTAAAAAGTTTGACTTTATCTTGATAACTCACGCGCATTCTGATCATGTGGGAGGAGCTTATGACATATTAAAAGCTATTCCAACAGATAAACTATATATAAAAAAATATAGTGATGATAGAATAAGCGATAATAAGCGCCTTTGGGATAATCTTTATGGCTATGATAGAGCTCTTCAAGCTGCTAAAGAAACAAAAACAGAAATAATTCAGGATATCTCTGAAAAAGATTCTCATATAACATTAGGGAATATAAAAATTGATTTACTAAATTACACAAATGAATACGACAAAGATGGAAATCTAACAAAAGTATATGATGACAATTTGAATTCTATCTTATCAATTCTTAACATCAATAATACTAAAGTATTTTTGGGGGGAGATTTAGAAAATACGGATCTCCAACTTGAAGAAAAATATGCTCCTTTGATTGGACAAGTTGATATTATGAAGTTCAATCACCATGTTGAGACAACAAAATCAAACACTAAAGAATTTATTAATAAACTTAACCCTAAAAAAATTATTAAAACTGGGATTAGGCCTGTAGAAGATAATTATGCAAAATTTTTACAAGAGAAAAATATAGGAATTATTAATGCAGGATTATTGGACAGAGCAGCTGTTGTTTTAGAATTTAATAATGGTCAGGCAACTGATGTATCAGACTCCTACCCACACTTTGGATTCTATTACGAAAACAATATATTAAAATTCAAAAACTGGAAAAACGAAGCTCCAGAAGATGGTTGGACTCAACACAATGACAATTGGTATTATTTCTTTGATTCTGGAAGTGTAGCTATTGGTTGGAAATATCTAGACAACAAATGGTATTATTTCAATACAGATGGTAGTCTTAAAACCGGATTACTAGATGATAACAATAATAAGTATTACCTAGACAAAAACAATGGTATGCTCACTAGTGCTTGGAAAGAATTAGGTTCCAACACTAAGTACTATTTTAAAAAGAATGGCCAAATGGCAAAAGATGAGTGGGAAAACTTCTATCATTTTGAAACTGATGGATCAGTAAGTAAAAATAAATGGTTTGGCTTTATTCATACAAATAACGAAGGTAAAATTAGTATCTTAGACTACAAAAACTTTCCACTTTTATTATGTATCTTAGCCTTTATATCGTATGTAATATACTACTTAAGAAATAAAAAACATCGTGATTTATAATGATCACGATGTTTTTTATTTGAATATTTGTTTTCTTATTTGCTTAACAGGGAAACTAAATATACCTTGAGATAATAACATACTTACTATAATCGCTAATATCAAAAAAGATAGTTTCCCTACTGCTCCATGATGAAATAGATTCGAAACACGGAATACCTTATTTAAAATATAATATACATTCATATGCCAAAAATAGACATTTATAGAATTTCTACCCATATTACTAAATAAATAAATCTTTTTATTTGGCATTACCATAATAATAGCAGTGCCTACAATAAATGATATTATATAGGTACCTAATCTCACAACAGGTGCAAAACTCATAATCTTCGGAAAATAAGGGTTTCTTCCTGTAAATAAATATCTTAACCCATAAAATAAATCTATTTTGAAAAGACATATTCCTAACCATACTACTAAAACTATTATCCCTATTATCAAAGTTTTCCTATTGCTCTTTTTAAACTCGACTATATCAATATCCTTTAATAGTACGCCACTTAGATAAAAAGGAAAAAATATTATTATTCTGGATAGATAGAGAAAATCACCTATAGATTGATCATAACCTACAAAACATGCTAAAAGAATTGAGAAAATTAATATATACCTTTTATTTTGTTTCTCTATTATTTTTAATATTATAATATATGCTGCTAAAGCAAACATAAACCATGAAAGTCCCCCATCCCACAATAGAAAAAATTCTACATTCACGGTTCCTAATAATCTTTCAACTATTGCAGAACACATTTTATAAGCAAAACCTATACTTATAAAAAATATCGCCTTTCCTGTAGTATTTTTATACTTGTGAAACATCCCCGAAATAAAAATAAACAGTGGAATATGGAATGAGTATATAAATAAAAATATACTATCATACACATAGGAAACATCTGTAAATTGATCAGCAAAATGTCCTATTACTACACATGTTACAAGAAAAAACTTTAAATTATCCCACAAAGCTATTCTTTGTTCCATACTACTATCTCCTAATTTACAACTTACTTATTTTTCTTTAGTATAACTTCTGCCATATCTTCTTTCACTTTTTGGTATATTGGATTTTCCTTCCAATTATAATTTGTATTTGGAACTCTAAAATCTTCACCATATAAATTACTTAAATACTCTTCTACATTACCAGGGATTTTTACTATTGTGTTTTTAAAATTACACTCTTCTACTCCATTAAATGGCAATTCATAGTGATAAACTTCGTATCTTGTTGGATTCCCTAAGGCATTAGTCATATAAAAAATTGTATCTGAAGAAATCTTATTACTATCTTTTTTGTACAGAATAAAATCTACATTTAATCCTTTATAATTATAAGATAACTCTACCAAATTCTTATCAAAATAAAATTCTTTTGTCCTTTGGAATCCTTTGTCCAATAATTCTTTTTCTACTACTAAGAAGTCAGCATAATTAGGAATTATGATTCCAAAATCCATATCTAGATCATGATTTATAAAATCTCTTTCTCGATAATAGCCTAATAAAGTTCCAAAATCTAACCAGATATCATATTTTTTCAGTTCAGAACTATAAACAATGTTTAATATCTCTTCAAAGTTCTCTTTCAATAATCTACTTCTCGTAGAATCTAATTCAACATTAGCTTTTTCATTTAATTTTTTTATAAGAGGTAGGTTTTTAACAACATCCTTCTTATCCCCTAAAAGACTTGCTAAACTTCTCTTAAGCCACTGTAACATACTATTTCTCCTTTTTTATATATGCGACAAAGTCATCGTGTTGTACCCTTTTTTCAACTGGTGGTATTTCCATATAATCCGAACCATAAATAGAAGTTAAAATATGATCATATTCTCTTGGAATATTATATTTTCTATCTTCAAATTCATATTCCATTACTTCATTTAAGGCATTATTCTTAATTTTAGTGTCAGTATGCTTAGATTCCATCAGATAATCTATATATTCATTCTCTTTAGCCCCTTTAGCGCAGTCATTAATTTTTTTATTCCAGTTTTTTACTCTTGTTAGTCTAAAAATTAACAATAATACATATCTAACTATATTTTTTATTCCAGCGTTCTTATTTCTTATACCGTATAAAGTATATACTGATAAGCGGCGATATGTATCTAATTTACTCATTTCTTTATTCACATCTTTATAACTATCAAATGGAAAAACATCTACACATATACCTAATTCTATATCATTATTTATATAATTGTTTTCATATACTGTTCTACTATCATACACTCTATAAAACGGATATGGATATCTTGAATCATTTTTCCAAGAAACAACTTTATAAATACTATCATTATCTTCTAGAATGGCTTTATATAATTTATCATATTGATCTCTCTTAAGAGAAATATCAATATCATCATCCCAAGGAATAAAACCTTTATGTCTTACTGCTCCCAATAGGCTACCGTAAGCTAAAGAATAATTAATACCTTCTCTTTTACATATTTTATGAATATAATCCATAACTTCTAGTTCTTTTTCTTTCACTTCATCAGAATTTAATTTTTTATATTGTTGTTGGTTTTCACTTATTACAGAGTAATAATATCCTGACATTAAAAATAGTATTATACCTAGAAGAGAGATTCCATAAAATGTTGAACTTAGGAATAAGTTAGATATTAATATTACAACTAAAATTAAAAGTATAGATAATAATTCTTTATTAACTATTCCTTCTTTTTTATCCCTGAATATTTTTTTTATCATTGAACTGAAAAATGAGAGTACAAATATTCCCATAGTGATAAATCCTGATATCCCATTGTAAAATAGAATTTCAATATAACCATTGTGTGTAAGGTAGTGTTCTTTTATTATATATTCTTCTGGTTTAATTTTTTTACCTATTGCATACCAATTGCCACCTGAATATCCAAAAAGTGGTCTTTTAGGAATAAACGAAAGAGTTGATTTCCATATCGCAAATCTATTATTAGATATATTTTCTTCACTTGTATCAGTTCTTTCAAGAGAGAGATTATTGTCTTTATTAATTTTTTCTAACTTTTGTGCTTCTAATCTCTCTTTATTGTATTTCAAATACTGTTCACTTGAGAAATTAACGGCTTTATAACTAAATAATACTGTTAATATTACTAATGCAACCTTACCTAAAGTTTTTAAATTTCCTTTTTCATAAAACATCACTATTGAATACACAACAGATGCTAAAACAAGACAAATAAGTGCTGTTCTTGATCCTGATAATACTATATATATATAATTTAATACAATTGCTAAAATACTTAAATATTTGTACCCTTTTACCAAATTACTAGTATTTAAAACTAAAAATATAATTATGATAAGTGAGATAAGCGATAAATAGTTAGGACTAGCCAGAATCCCAAATAATCTTGATTCCACAAAACCTTGTCTAATCCACAATCCTTTATAATCATGCACCCTGTAACCTTTTAACAATATAAATTGAATCAATGAGATTAATACCCCTACAGTGTTAAATAACGCTACTGTATAAAAGAATAAATTATAAATTTTTCTACTTACATTTTCTCTCAATTCAACAAACATTGTAAATACAGTTAAAAAATAAATATAAAATATAACTGTATTTTTCATATTAGTTGAAAAACCATAAGAAATTACTAATATACTAGTTATCAAATTAAAGGTGAAAAATAATAATAAATACTCTACATTTCTTATTTTTAGGTAAACTTTCCTTACTAGTAAATTATATGTGGCCAATAAAACACCAAATAATGTCATGCTCGCAGCCACTATTTTGTTGGCCGAGATAAATTGTAATGGAACTATTAGACCACACATACAATAAACTGCAACTATTAAAATAAATACACAATTTATTTTGTAATAATTCTTTTCTATTGATTTTAACATATGCTGTTTAATATCCTCTTTTCTCTATTAATTTTCTATATAGATTTCTGCTTAGTAATAGAGCTATAAACCCTATTTTTCTTCCTTTTGTAAATAATGGATCATTTAAGAAATCTTTACGATGATTTTTTAAATACGATATCAACTTGTTTTCTAACTCTTTATCATTATAATTATCATCTAATAATAGTCTATCCAACACATAAAAATATGCCCAATTCATTCTAGTTTGAGCTACATCTTTTAATTTCGGATACTTTTCTAAAATAATATTACTATTTTGTTCATAGGCTTCTATTACATTTAAAAATTTTGTCGAGAATTTTTGAGTTGTTATACTATTTTCTCTGTGAACATAATAGTATTTCTTCTCATTTGTTGCAACTATTTTTTCACATTTATCCAATAGTTTTATCATTATAAATGCATCTTCAGCAATTTTCCCTACTTCAAACTTTAAATCTGAAAATAAGCTTTTTCTATACAACTTATTAACTGCTGTAACAGATAATATTTTTGCTTCCATTACCATTTTTATGGCTTGCTCTGAACTTAATTCCCACGTTTCTTTATTTGTTACTTGTGCTTGAGGAATACTGTTATAAACATCATAAAGTCCACACATTGATAAATCTGCATCAGTATTATTTAGATTTTTTAGTAATATTTCATACATATCTCTATCAATGTAGTCATCACTATCAATAAATCCCACTAAATCAGATTCAGATTCTTCTATCCCTCTATTTCTAGCATCTGATAAGCCACCATTTTCTTTGTGGATTACTCTAATACGCTCATCTTTTTTTGCTAATTCATCACATAATTTTCCACTATTATCTGTTGAACCATCGTTTACTAAAATTATTTCTAGGTTTGTATATGTTTGATTAATTATAGAATCTACACAACGTTCTAAGTACTGTTCCACATTGTATACTGGAACAATTACACTAATTTTTTCGCCCATAATATTCCCCTTTATACTTAATATAACTATTTTCCATATCAGTTATTACCGCATCATGATGTGGTACTTGTTTCTCTTTTAGAGGTGGTGTCATATAATCACCGAAAGCTGTTTTCAGATAAATATCATACCCAACAGGAATTGGCATTTTAGTATTTTCAAAGTCAATAAAAATATTATCATCAAATGCTTCTATCGGATATTTTTTCTTCATATATCCTGGCCCTGTACAAAGCTCAGTTATACCATCACTTTCCTCACGAGTATATTTAGTCATCTCATGTTCAGCTTTTTTCCAAATTTTATAGCGTAGTGCTTTTGGAGTAAGGCCTAGTAAGATTGTACTACCCCACTTCATAATAGCTCCATGTTTTTCTGGAATAGTTTGTGCGCAAAACAGTGAATAAATCAATGCCCAACGCACTTGTTTTTTTCTACTAGATTCGTCTTTTGGATAATAATCCAAAGGTATAACATCAAGTGCTAATCCATGAGGCATATCTAAGTCTTGTTGATACGGTTTAATACATGTTGTTTGAGTATCTCTTATTGTAATAAATAAGTTTCTATCTACAAACTTAGAATCACTTTTAGATAAAAAGTACTCTTTTTTAGCATATTTATTCCATAATTCAGGTAGTTTTTCATAATCTTTTCTTGGCATAAAAAAGTCTAAATCATCATCCCACGGGATAAATCCTTTATTTCTTAAACCACCTATTGCTCCACCTCCGCAAAGGTAACAAAGTAAGTCATGTTCACGACAAAATTCTACAAAATATTCAGCCATTTCTAAACTTTTATTTTGAATTTCCTTTAAACTACTCACCTACAACCTCCGCTACTACTTCTTTAAAGTTTTCAACAATAACCTTAACATCTTCATAACTTAAACGAGTGTGCAGTGGTAAAGTTATTTCATTTACAAAATAATCATAAGCATTTGGATAATCATTAATATCAAAACCTAAGTTACTATATGCAGTTAATAGCGGTAATGGTTTGTAATGTACATTACAGCTAATTCCACGTTCTGCCATTTTTGTAATAATTTCACCTCGTTGCTCATATGTACCACCTTTAATATGTGTAATATATAAATGTCCTGAAGATTTATAAGTATCTGTATAATGTACTAATGGCACTACTCTAGTTCCTTCAAAGGCCTTATTATATTGTTCTACTAATTCTACTCTACGCTCTAGTAATTTTGGATAACGATCTAGTTGAACTAAACCGATAGATGCCATAATATCAGTCATATTACATTTATAACCTGGTATAACTATGTCATATTCCCATGAACCTGCTTTTGTTTTTGCTAAAGCATCTTTAGTTTGACCGTGTAGAGAATATATTTGGAACTCTTTATATAGTTCTTCATTATCAAAATTAGGATTTTCTTTCCATGTTACACTTCCACCTTCAGCTGTAGTAAAGTTTTTAACTGCGTGGAATGAGAATGTTGTAAAATCAGCTACCGCTCCTACTCTAACACCTTTATAAACACTTCCTAATGCATGAGCTCCGTCAGCTACTACTGCAATACGCCCTAATTTTTCTTGGTATTCACTATTTGCTTTAAATAATGGTTTTTTCGCATTTACTACTTCAAAAATTTTGTCATAGTCACATGGAATCCCTGCTAAATCAACTGGGATTACAGCTTTTGTTTTTTCAGTTATCGCGTTTTCTAATGCTTCATAATCCATCTCATGACCATCTTTTTGAATATCAACGA
Source organism: uncultured Gemella sp. (assembly GCA_963544045.1). Lineage (GTDB taxonomy): Bacteria > Bacillota > Bacilli > Staphylococcales > Gemellaceae > Gemella. Next base: position 17,378 of record CAUUEM010000008.1, read on the forward strand.
TTACAGCTTTCGCCCCAACATGATAAATAACACTACATGATGCAGTGTAAGTCATCGCAGGTACGATAACCTCGTCACCTTCATCAATACCTAGTACTCTTAGCACTAACTCTAAAGCAGCTGTTGCTGAATTTAGACATACTGTTTTAGGTGTTGTAGTAAATTCTGATAATCTTCTTTCTAATTCTTTTGTTTTCGGTCCTGTTGTTATCCAACCAGATTTCAAAGTATCTATTACTTCATTAATCTCATCTTCTGTTATATCTGGTGGTGAAAATGGTATATTATATTTTTTCATTTCTAACTCCTATTTTATAACTGCTAAAGCAGTTCTTATCATTATTTTAATATCATTTATAACACTAAATTCTTTGATATACTTTAAATTATATTTCATCTTATCCGGTAGAATTTCCTCTACGTAGATATCATCTATACTTCTTCCACTTCCTTTGAACTTTTCGATAACTTCATCTTCATCTTTATATTCTATACTCGCCGGAGAAGTTATCCCTGCAGGAAGAAGTAATGTAGCATTCATCTCATCAGTATAACGATCCACATATTTGGCAACTTCTGGACGAACACCTACAAAGCACATATCCCCAATTAATACATTTATCAATTGCGGAAGCTCGTCTAAACGCACTTTGCGAAGTTTACGACCTACTTTGCTGATACGAGGATCATTTTGCTGAGTAACTGCAGCCCCCATCTTATCGGCATCTTTTACCATAGTTCTAAATTTAAAAATTCTAAAAGTTCTACCGTATGTCGTTATTCTCTCTTGCCTATAAAAAACTGGGCCTTCACTATCTAGTTTTATCCAAATAGCTATTCCTAAAATAATCGGAGATAATGGAATAAGCATAAGTAATGCCAAAACCTTATCAAAAAATAATTTTAAGAATAAAGATACTTTCTTTTTTTGTATATTTTCTCTATATTTCTTTACTATTTCTGTTTCAAATCGCTTATCAACATTCATTATCCACCTTACAACGCCATCTAAAGATCAATATCTTGATAAATGGCTACTTCACTCTAAAATACATATAATTTTTATCCCTTTATTATACCATATTTCTTTATAGAACTAAAGAATATAAAAACAAGAGCTATAGGAAGGTATGCTTCTCTATAACTCTTTTATATTAGGATATTTATTTTATAATATTTTTTTACACATCATTTTTTAAATGTGAAATATCACTATTTATTATTTTCCTTTTTTTGACGTAAAAACAATCCCATCACTGCTGCAAGGATTCCCATTAAACTTGAGGTAGCTGTTGAGCTTTCTGTTCCTGTATTTGGTAATTGTTTTTTATTAGCTACTTTTTTTACTTCAACTGCTACATTTTCTATAGGTTGCTCAGAAATAGTTATCGCCGAATCCGGCCCTGACATTGGTGTTGATCCAGGGTTTGGCATCGGTGAAGGCTCTGGTATTGGCGTTGGTTCAGGACTTGGTTCCGGTGTTGGTGTTGGTTCAGGACTTGGTGTTGGGGTAGATTCTAATTCATACTCATAAACTACATGAATTGTTCCTTCTTTTAATACACCTGTTTCAGCTGCAGAACCTGATGAAGTTCCAACAAGAACATATTTCTTACCATCCACGATTATATTTTGAGGACGCTCATTACTATTTTCTGCAGTATTATATGTAATAAGATTCCCTTTTGAATCATAAATAGGTGTTGCAGCTGTGTCTGTGTAAGTTCCCTTAATTTGTTTATCTGTTCCTTTAATTACATAATCAACAACTACATCACCTTGGTATAATGCAGAGACATCTTGATCCGCCATATCTTCTTTTTCAGATACATAAAAAGTTACAACTGGATTATATTTTAGGTTAAATGTTTCAACATAATTAAAGAATGTTTTTCTATCGATATTTACATCTTCTGGAATCGTAGTCCAATCTCCATTGTTTGGTGTAATATATGTGCTAGGATTAGATACTGACTTAATTAAATGCCCATTTTCTACATAACTTTCATCAATTAATGTAGGATCTGCTAAACCTTTAAATAAACGACGAAATTCTTCAGGACTCTCTGTACTACCTTCAGCATATATACTATGATTTGGATACTCTTCTAACGAATGAGCTCCAGATTCATAACCTTGAATACCTCCTTCTTGGCTTGCTCTCCAAATCATCCTTGCATCAATTGGTAAATATTTTATTTTTTTTGCTTCTTCTAACGGAACAGTAACACTAACTTTAATAGCTTGACTCTTATTAAAATTAGTATAAACATTGAATGTCTTAACTGCTCCAATATCCGTTAAATAATCATTACCCGTCACAAAATGAGCTTGTTTCCCCGCTGCCAGCTCCTCAGCAGTAGGAATGTCGTACGCATGCGCATCATCATTACTTTTTGCCTCATCGCAGTTGACCTCTTTCATAGGGGCATTTACTGTAACAGGATTACCGTTTTTATCTCTTGTTCCAACCAGTGTTAAATCAACCTTAGCATTTGAAATATTTGGAACACGAATCGCAAGATCACTAACTGTTTGAAGATGATCGCTAGAATGCATTCGTTGGAAAGCAACTGTGTATGAGTAAGTTACTCCCTTTCCATCTGAACTTAGAGTTGCATTTTTACCTTCTACATTAACATGCCCTCCCTCATTAACAATATTTTGTTCTTTAGCAGTGGGGACAACACTATTTTCAACAGTAGCTGGCGGTAATACGTCATTCTCAGGTTTCACCGCTATGTCTTCACCAACGGGACTACTTACCACCGGACTAGTTTCAGTAGACTCTGCCGCTTCAAAATCACTTGCATGGGCTTTATCATTCCCAGCAAGAACAAGACTAGTTGGTATAGCTGCAAACATAAAAATATATTTTAAATTCTTTTTCATTAATAAATTCTCCTAATTACTTATTGATTATTAAAAAACATCCCCATATTTCACTTATTAAAAATACGAACATTTTTAAAATTATCTACAATTAATTATAATACTTAAAATTTAAAAAATCAATATTTTATATGCTAATATCTGTAAATAAAGATTAAAAAGAATAGTTCGTAAAAAACTATCCTTTTTGAAATTTTAAAACTCGCTATATACATATTCTTGAACATTAGAAAAATCAGTCATAAAGCAATAAATTATTATCCCCATAATTACAATATAGAAAAATGCCGTCCAAAATATTAGTCTATGTTTATCATTAATTTTATTTTTTAAGTTTATAAAGATCTCTTTCAAAATCAATCCATCCTCTCCAACCTAAATGCATTGCATCAAACATATAGTATTCTTCATATTCTTTGCTTGAATAGTCCATTACTTCTATATTATTTTTTTGAGCAATTTCTTTTATTTTATTATAAGCGACTTGACGTGTTTCACTATCTATCCCAGTATAATCACTCCACTTCCCATTAGCCGGGAGAATAGCAAATTTCATCTTAATATTTAAGTCCTTCACTATCGATAATAAAATATCTAAGTCCTCATATTCTTTAGAATCATCATACTTTGTATTTTTCGAACTATTTTTCAATTGATCATATTTTTCTCTTATGTACTTATCGTAATATGTATTATCAATTTGGTAGCCATTGTTATTAGCTTTTTCTTTGGCTTCAGTCGTGACTTGCTCATCTAGTTGATTCCAATTATAGTTTGGTGTATTTTCACCACTCATTGGATAATTTTCCTTACCTTTATTTCTATAAAAACTATATTTATTTTTAAAAGAATGTATATAGTTATTTAATTTTAGGAATTCTCCTGTAATAACATTACCCTTACCTTCTACAAAGTATCGTTTATAGCTTTTATACTTATCATTTAGCTCTTTATTAGTAGATGAAAGTTCAATTACCCTATTAATAAACTTCTCTTTAGTTTCCTTACTAATCTTTTCATTAGCCATAGTATTGTATACATGTTCATCAGAAATCCTAGATAAGAATGCATCTTTTAATATTCCATTCTTATTATCAAACCATTGGATTGACTGAATCATAACTATTTCATTATTTCTAACATCATCACCTATAGAACCTAGCGTAATCGCATGAATGATATTTTGGGAATTACCAACCCCTACTTGCATAATATTAAAATCCCCATAATTAAAAATCTTCTTAGGATGGAAATCTTCATTAATAGTTGTTGTCAACTCAGACGAACCTAATAATAACACTGTATTTGGAGTCATATTCTCTAGTATTATATCCTTACTTTTATACTTCTCATAAGATGTATTGTAACGCATACTATTGTCAT
>CAUUEM010000009.1:0-20724 GCA_963544045.1 uncultured Gemella sp.
CCTTTCTAACATTTTATACATATAATTTTATAGTAAGGGCATTCTTATGTCAATATATAGTAGTTCGTAAAAGTTAAATAAATTTACTACATCTATGTAGTTTATTTATGGAAAAATTTAAAGTTTAATAAAATTTATAATTATATTTTAAAGCAAAAAAAAGTATGAGTATAGGGAATAGTTGGTTGAAAGTAGATGAGAAACATATTTTAATAACTGTAGGGAAATAACATTTTTAAACACTAATAAAGAGGAGTGAATTACAGGTAATTAAATATAAGTTATAATCTGGTCTTTTTCTATAACATTCTTCCTCTAGTTGCTAAATATTAATAAAATTGGTATACTATAAGTTAAAGAACTTGAAAGCGAAGGAGTGTGCTTAATTCATGGTTTATAACCACAGAGTAATAGAAAAAAAATGGCAAAAATATTGGGAAGAGAATAAGACATTTAAAACATTAGATGATCACACTAAAGAGAAATTTTATGCATTAGATATGTTTCCATACCCATCAGGAGCAGGGTTACACGTAGGTCATCCAGAAGGATATACTGCTACTGATATATTAAGTAGATACAAAAGAGCGAATGGCTATAACGTACTTCACCCTATGGGATGGGATGCGTTCGGACTGCCTGCTGAGCAATATGCATTAGATACAGGACATGATCCAAGAGATTTTACTAAACAAAATATAGACACGTTCCGTCGTCAAATTAAAGAATTAGGATTTTCTTATGATTGGGATCGTGAAGTGAATACTACAGATCCTAAATATTATAAATGGACACAATGGATTTTCAAAAAACTTTATGAAAAAGGTCTTGCATATGTAGATGAAGTACCTGTTAACTGGTGTCCAGCACTAGGAACAGTACTTTCAAATGAGGAAGTAATCGATGGTAAATCAGAACGTGGAGGTTACCCAGTAGAGCGTCGTCCAATGCGCCAATGGGTGCTTAAAATTACTGATTATGCTGAGCAGCTGCTAGCTGATTTAGATATTCTTGATTGGCCTGAAAGTCTTAAAGCAATGCAACGTAACTGGATTGGAAAATCTGTAGGTGCGGAGATTGACTTTAAAATAGACGGTACTGATAAAGCATTCACAGTATTTACAACACGTGCGGATACAGTTTTTGGTGTATCTTACTGTGTGCTTGCACCAGAACATAAACTAGTAGAAGAAATCGTTACTGAAGATCAAAAAGAAGCTGTAGAAGCTTATTTAGATTTAGTTAAACGTAAATCTGACTTAGAAAGAACAGATTTAAACAAAGATAAAACAGGTGTATTTACAGGGGCTTATGCGATAAACCCTGTAAATGGTGAAAAAGTAGAAATTTGGATTGCAGACTATGTACTTGCAAGTTATGGAACAGGAGCTGTTATGGCTGTTCCTGCACATGATGAGCGTGACTATGAATTCGCAACTAAGTTCAACCTACCAATTAAAGCTGTTATCGAAGATAATGGTGAGGTGGTTGTACCATTCTACGGTGATGGTAAACACATTAATTCAGACTTTATCAATGGTTTAAACAATGAAGATGCTATCGCTAAAGTTATTGAATTTTTAGAAGAAAATAATGCTGGACGTAGCAAAGTTACTTATAAACTACGTGACTGGTTATTCTCAAGACAACGTTATTGGGGAGAACCAATTCCAATTATTCACTGGGAAGATGGTACTATGACTACTGTACCTGATAGTGAATTACCGTTATTACTACCAGAAACAGATAATATTAAACCATCAGGAACTGGAGAATCTCCACTTGCTAATATCGAAGAGTGGTTAAATGTTGTAGATTCGGAAACTGGTAAAAAAGGTAAGAGAGAAACAAATACAATGCCACAATGGGCTGGATCATGTTGGTACTACCTACGTTATATCGATCCGCACAATGATGAAATGTTTGCTGATCCAGAGAAACTAAAATACTGGCTACCAGTTGACGTATATATTGGTGGAGCAGAACATGCTGTTCTTCACTTACTATATGCTAGATTCTGGCATAAGGTTCTTTATGATTTAGGTTTAGTTCCATCTCGTGAACCATTCCAAAAACTATTCAACCAAGGTATGATTCTTGCTGAAGGTAAAGATGGTCGTCCAGAAAAAATGTCTAAATCTAAAGGTAATGTAGTAAACCCTGATGATATTATCGTATCACACGGTGCAGATACACTACGTGTTTATGAAATGTTTATGGGGCCACTAGATGCTTCTATCGCATGGAGTGAAAATGGTCTAGATGGATCACGTCGTTTCTTAGACAGAGTATACCGTTTATTCGTAGATGAAGAAACTGGAAAAGTTAACGATAAAGTTCAAGACAAAGAAAACCCAGAATTAGAAGTAAGTTATAACTACACTGTTAAGAAAGTATCAGAAGATATCGAAATTCTTGGATTTAACACTGCTATTTCACAACTTATGGTGTTTGTAAATGATTGTTACAAAGCGGAATTTATTCCTCGTAAATATGTGCTAGGATTTATTCAACTTCTTGCTCCATTTGCGCCACACCTTGCTGAAGAAATGTGGGAAATCTATGGTAATACTGAATCAATTTCATATGCACCATGGCCAACATTTGACGAAAGTAAACTTGTAAGTGATACTGTAGAAATCGTAGTTCAACTTATGGGTAAAGTTAAAGCTAAACTAGATGTTAAAAAAGATTTAACTCCTGCAGAATTAGAGGAAATAGTTTTAGCTAATGATGAAGTAAAAGAATTAATAGCTGGAAAACAAGTTATGAAAGTAATTGTTGTTCCTGGAAGATTAGTAAATATTGTTGCTAAATAAGGAGAATAGAAATGGAAGAGTTAATTTATAACATTGTAAGTGAAATCGTTGAGTATAAAGATCAAATTAAAATCGAAAAATTCGTTAAAAATGCTCGTGAACACTATATCTTAACAGTGCATCCTGATGATTGTGGACGTATTATAGGGAAAAAAGGTACGGTAATTAATGCGATTCGTACAGTATTAAATTCAACGACATTTAGTAAAAAAGTGTACTTGGATTTAGTAGAGTAGTAAAGTTAATATGAAATATTAAATGGAATACCTCGATAATAATATAAGTATTATTGGGGTATTTTTTATAAAAGTAGTTCTGTTTTAATAAATACAACTTTCATACTAGAATTTTATAATTTTCAGAAGTATAATTAAAGGGATACAAAATGATATGTTAGTTGTAATCGAGAGGGAAAAAATAATGTATGAAACAGTAGATGGAATTATTATAGAAGATAAAAATATAAAAATAGCATTCACTCATAGAAATATAGATGCAAAAAACAAAGATGATATGAATACTTTTTCTGAGAAGTATGGATTTAACTACAGTAATGTAGCATTTAACAGTCAGGTTCATGGTGCATCTGTTCGAAGAATTAAGTCTAATGAGGATTTAGCAGATAATGGTAAAGAAGCTGATGGCTTAGTAACATCATTAAAACAAGTGCCATTGTTAATATTTACTGCAGACTGTGTACCTATAGTTTTCTATGATAAAAAACAAGGTGTTGTTGCTTTAGCTCACGCAGGATGGCGTGGAACATATGGTAATATTGCCGGGAAAATAGTAGAAATTATGGCAAAAGAATATAACTGTCAATTAGGTGATATTAAAACTATAATTGGGCCATCGATTTCAAAAGAAAAGTATGAAGTATCTGAAGAATTAATAGAAAAATTTGCTAGTCTAAATGTTGATAATTACTATGAAAAAATAGAAAATAGCTACTATTTAGATCTATGGACTATTAATAAAGGTTTATTAGAACAAGCTGGTATTTTAGAAGAAAATATTGAGGTTACTAGTATTTGTACCGTAAAGGAAAATAATAAGTTCTTCTCATATCGTTTAGATAATCAAACGGCTAAAAGAATAGGTACATTAATACAAATGGATTAATTAAGAGAGGTAAAGTAGGTTTAATGGAAAAAGATATAAAATTAGTTGAGCAAATATCTACATTTAAGAGATTACCAAGAGGCGATAGCAGATGGAGAGTTGCATTCTACTATATCGCTAAAGAATTTTGGGATTTAGAAGAGGTATTTGTAATTATTGATAAAAATTTATATACAGAACAAGGATTAAAAATCCCTGTATTTAGAGAATATCAAGAAGCGGAAGGATTTCAAATCTTTTCTAGCTATGTAAAAGCAAAGGAATTTGTTGAGAAACAAGGTGATTTATTTACTTTAGAAGATGGTACAAAATTAATTGGAAGAATTCGACAAGGTGCTTTTAGAGAAGTGTTCGTACCTTTCTTCGCAGAACAAAAGTTCAATTATCTTCTAAATGAAGAAGAAGGTTTATTTGCGGATACATTTAAGAGATTATTAGGTGTTATGGAAGCAAGCGAAAATTATATAGTAGATGAAGAACAAGAAAAACTATTGTTAGATGGAAATGTTCAAGCCTTCTTTGCAGATATTTGTAAAAAATATATAGTTTTAGTATAAAAGAAAATCGTTAGCAGTCGCTAACGATTTTTGTCTGTAATAAAATTAAATCCATATGCAATCGCAATAAATAATATTACGATGTAAAAAGTGTAATCTGTATAACTTGTGTTGTTTAGAATATTTACTAAATAACTTTGAACAGAAAATGGAATAAATACTGCGAAAATTAGAGTAAGTAACTTATCTTTTCTAAAAATTATTATGAAGAAAATAAAAGTTAACAATGTTATTATAAAGTAAGTAATTCTAGGTAGATCGATATTAAAACTTTCTGGTTTTGGGAAAGGGTTGTAATAGAAGAATATAATTCCTAACAATACGTAAACAAGTATTATACCATTATGTTCTTTTTCGGAACTTTTTAATACGTCTTTTAGTATTAATAGATAACCTGAGAATAACCATAAAACAAGGACAATTAGTATTATGATAAGGTTCATAATATTAAGTTTTTGATCTAAATTAAAGTTTATTTTAAAAGTATATATAAATGTAAAAACTAAAAGTAGAACAGATAGTAATATAGAATATTTTTTATTCATAAGCAAATCCCTTCTTAAATAATTATCAACTTTGAGGAATTGTTGATTAAATTTCTTTTTTTCTATATAATGATATAGATGTAATTATATCATTATAAGTAATTTAAAACAAGGAGCGTTAAATGTTAAAAAATATAAAATATAAAAAAACGCATATGTTATTAACTTTATTAGAAGTAATTTTAATAGTTATGATTTCTGGTTGGTATTATTATTCTGAAAGTAAAATGGGAATGATAAGACATATAATGTTTAGAAATATTTATAAATTTCCTAAGTATTTTACTGATACAAATATAAAATTAATTATAGGTGCTTTTGTATTAATGATTTTAATACAATTGTTTCTAGTAATAAAAATGAAAAAATATATAATAAGTTTCATAGTAAATCTAGTGTTAGTAGGTGTAGGTTCATATATTATACTAACTAGTAATGCGGATAGTATATTTATCTATTATTATCTAATAATCTTTTTTGGGTTGTTTAATCTACTTAGATTTTTACAATTTTTACTTTAAAATAAAATAAGGCGCTTCGGTGCTTTATTTTTTTATTTGTTTGAATTGTAGATGACTTTTTAATTTCTTTAAACTTTGTTTAAACTCATATTGATAATATGTAATTGTACGGAAAAATATCATAAGACTTAAGTTTATTTATCTAGTAAGAAATAAGATACTTAGGATATTAAACAATAATGGTATTCGTATAAGGAGGAACTTTATGGATAATAACAATCGAAATTTAGAAAATAATAATCAAAAATTTAGAAGTGGAAATAATAGAAATTCAGAGAACTATATAGAGCAATTTAATGGTCAGAAATACAGTGAAGAAGAATATTATGAAAATTATCAGCAATTTGATAATAACGAATATTTTAATACTAACCAAGAATTCAATGAGATTAATAATAATCAACTAGGGGGAAATGGTCAGTTCAAACCAGATAATCGTAATTATGGTAAATTGTTTTTAACAGTGTTTGCCTCATTTGCGTTAGGAGCCACTAGTGTTTTTGGGGCACAAGCTGTTATGGGGACCGGAAGTGCTTTGAACTCATCGGTAACTGTGACAAAAGAGGATAAAGATAATCAACAATTAACAGTAAATGCGATATCTAAAGCTAAAGATGCAGTAGTATCTGTAGTGAATTATCAGAATTCTAATAATAATTTAGAATCTATCTTTGGTGGTAATTCTAAATCCAATGGAAACTCAAACAATAAATCCAACAAAAAATCATCAGATTCTGGAGATTTAAAGGCAGCTTCTACAGGAAGCGGAGTAATTTATAAAAAATCGGGTAACTCAGCGTACATAGTAACGAATAACCATGTAGTTAATGGTGCGAAAAAGCTATCTGTGATATTAAGTGATGGTACTAATGTTAATGCTGAAGTAGTTGGAACGGATGTTTGGACAGATTTAGCTGTTTTAAAAATTAGTGGAGATAATGTAAAAACAACTATGGATTTTGCTAATAGTGATGATATAGCTGTGGGAGAGACTGCATTTGCTATAGGGTCCCCATTAGATGTTAGTTTTTCTAATACTGTAACAAAAGGAATAGTTTCAGCGGTAAATCGACAAATACCTATGGATGTAGATGGAGACGGTACAGTAGACTGGAACCAGACAGTTATACAAACAGATGCTGCGATAAATCCGGGTAATAGTGGAGGGGCTTTAATTAATAGTGAAGGGAAATTAATAGGCATAAATGAATCTAAAATAGCTAAAGCAACGACTAATGTTAGTGCAGAAGGTATTGGTTTTGGGATACCATCTAATGAGGTAAAATTAATCACAGAACAGCTAGAGCAATCAGGGAAAGTAGTTCGTCCAGCTCTAGGCGTACAATTAGTCTCTGTAAGTACAATCGATAATGATACAGTGAAATCTCAATTGAAATACAATGGGAAGCAAGGGGTGGTTATTCGTTCAGTAGAAAGTAATACTCCCGCGGCACAAGCAGGATTAGAAAAATACGATATAATAACAAAACTAAATGATAATGAGATTAAAGATGTTGCGGCTGTAAGGAAATACTTATTTGAAAAAACAAAAATAGGTGATACGGTTAAGGTAACGTATTATAGAGAGGGGAAAGAACGAACAGCAAATGTTGTAGTTCAAGTGGTAAATAATAGCTAGTAGATAAGAAAATTATTAGGATAGATTATTCTCATAATTTCTTTGGATTATTTATAATGTTCGTAAAATGTTTATTCTTTTTGTTGTTCGAGTCGATAAATGTTGTAAAAACAGAATTTCTAGGGAGGTAGATTTCAAACAACGCTTATAAAAATGTTTGCTTTATTGTAAGAATAGTAAAAAATATTTGCTAAATAAGAGAAAACATGTTATCATAGTTTTGTCGAAATTTAGAGGAAAATAGGTGAATATATGAAAAAAGTAAGAAAAGCAATAATTCCAGCTGCAGGGTATGGTACTAGATTCCTTCCAGCTACAAAAGCATTACCTAAGGAAATGTTGCCGATAATAGATACGCCTACTATTCAGTATATAGTAGAAGAGGCGGTAAAAGCTGGGATTGAAGACATAATAATTGTAACAGGGAAACAAAAAAGAGCAATAGAGGATCATTTTGATAGAAATGTTGAGCTTGAAGTAGAATTAGAAAATAAAGGGAAGTTGGAATTATTAGAAAAAGTGAAGTACCCTACTACTTTAGCTAAAATTCATTACGTGCGTCAAAGGGAAATGGCAGGTCTAGGAGATGCAATTCTTACAGCGCGTAGCTTTATAGGTGAAGAGCCGTTTGCTGTATTATTGGGGGATGATGTTGTTATTAATAATGATCGTCCTGCAATAAAACAACTAATGGATGAATCAGAAAAAACAGGATGTTCAGTTATTGGAGTACAAACTGTTCCTGAAAATCAAACACATAGATATGGTGTAATAGCTCCAAAAGGTCATGAAGGGAAATTATACGAAGTTGAAACTTTCGTAGAAAAACCTGCTCCAGGGACTGCACCATCTAATTTAGCTATTATGGGACGTTATGTTCTAAATCCAGGAATCTTCAAGCATTTAGAGAAAAAACATGTTGGTGTTGGTGGAGAAGTACAATTAACAGATGCTATCCAAATGCTAAATGAAGAAGAAAAAGTTTATGCTTATGATTTTGATGGAGCACGTTATGATGTAGGTGAAACTATTGGTTTCGTTAAAACTACAATTGACTTTGCGCTGAAGAGTGATCTTAAGGATGAACTAGTTCCATTCTTAAGAGAAAAATTAAGTGAATTAGAATAAGGTTAAAGCGATGTAATTTTACATCGCTTTTTTAAAAACTATAGGTAGGTGTAATTATGATTATTAACCACATTGGAATTTATGGGATTTGTATTAAAGATAATAAACTATTATGTATAAAAAAAAGAAAGAGGTCCATATAAAAATAGATTTGATTTACCTGGAGGCAGTCAAAAAGAAAATGAGGGATTAACTGAAACATTAGTTCGAGAATTTCAAGAGGAAACAGGTTATCAAATAGAAAACTACGAAAACTGCAGAGTCTATGATATATTCATAGAAGAACCGAATCGTATGGTACATCATATTATGGTGTTTTATGATGTAGATATTAATTTTGAACAACAAGATCCAGTTTTAGAAAAATTTGATGATGAGTTAAATGATTCTAGTGGAACTTATTGGATTGACTTGGAAGAATTAGATATAAGTAATGCATCTCCTCTTATTTTAAAATTAGTACAGGAACTTAGTAATGATAAGACTATCTTAGAAAAAGTAGTATTTAAGAATTGGAAAATATTATAAAAGAACTTATCCATCAAAATATATGGATAAGTTCTTTTTTGTTTTATTTAAAATCATTTTTAGCGTCAGGTTTAGCACCTTTATCTTTGTTCTCATCTACAGGTAAAGAACCTTCTAATTGCCAGTCATTCCATCCACCATCATAGAAGTATGTATTAGCACGACCAGTTAGTTGAGTCATAAACCAAGGGATAGAGTTTCTCCATCCGGTTCCACAGTAAACTGCAATCTTATCTGTTTCAGAAATACCTTGACCTTTCCATAAGTTATAGATTTCTTGTGGATTACGTAATGTGCCATCTGGATCATAGTAGTCATCCATATTAGCAGCATCAGTTCCAGAGAATCCGTAGATAGCTCCCTTAGGTTCACCTTTTTTATCGATATAATCATATCCACTTGTTTTACCTGTGTATTCATCCCAAGAACGAATACTTACTAGTTTAATTCCTTCTTTTTGGGTTTTTTCAGACATTTCTTTAGCACGAGCTATATCGTATTCAGGATGAGCTGGTACATTTACACCGAAGTCTTTAGCTTCCTGTGGAGTGTTTACATTTGATTCTGTTTCATATCCAGCATCTTTCCAAGCTTGTAATCCTCCGTTTAAAACTCGTACATCTTTAACTCCAGCCCATTTAAGCGCCCAGTTTACACGGAAGGCAGCTGACGCATCGCTAGAGTATAATATGATAGTTTTATCACTTGTAATACCTTGTTTTAATAAATTCTTTTTGATTTCATCCGCAGAGCGAAGATTCCAAATTGGACCTTCTTCTATCCAGTCAGTATTAAAGTGATAAGCTCCTTTGATATGCTCTTTGTAGGCTTTTGCCTTATCTAATTCTCCCCAAGAAACTTCAAATATTGCATAGTTGTTATTTGTATAAGTTTCAGGTTTTTTACCATCTTGTACATCTTTTACCCATTTAGGAGAGACAAGGTTTTGATATTCTGGATAAGCTACTATATTTGCTTTGTTTGCATCGTTATCAGCAAATGTTTTATAATCCTCGAACTTATAAACCTCATAACCTAGAGAAGCAAATTTATCTGATACTTTTTCGATGTTTTCTTTATTAGTATCATAAACGACAATTTTTTTATTTTTATCAAGTCCTTTATCACTAACAAACTTTGCTTCCTTATCTTTATTAACTTTACCTACGAATGAAGCGCTGTATTGAATAGAATTTTTAAGGTGACCTCCGTTTTTTACGTCATCAACTTTAAATCCATTGTAAGCCTCATCATCACGTGTATCAATAAATTGGTACTCGCTGTTACTTAAATTCTTAGTGAAGTCTTCCAGTGAAATAGACTTTATCTCCTTTTTCTCAACAGGTGTACTAGTTGTGTTACTATCTTTTGTAGTACAGCCGCTAAGGATAAATCCAGATGCTAAGAAAATAATCCCCGCTTTCTTAAAGTTAATCATATTAAATTGTATGTGGTAGCCTACCACTTTCCTCCTCTTATTTGTACACTATGATTATATTATATAATTTAAAACTTGTAAATATGAGTAAAAACTTTAATTTTCGAGTAAGGTTTACATAAAATATTTCTTCTTGTATTATTATTGGAAAGTATGAATATACAGGTGTGTAAAGGTTTTTCTTTTAAGTGATAATCTCTTTCAATTATAAAAAAAAATATTATAATAACATTTTCTTAAAAAAATGCACATATAACGATAACCATAAAGTTTATGTGTAAAACGTAGAGAATAATTTTTTTATTTCTCAAAAAATAAATTAAAAAAAGCTTTGCAAATTTTCTGAAACTGTTATACAATAAATGCAGTAGGAGTTTTGTGCTACTGCTTGTAAAGAAATTTGGGGAAAGGAGGAAAAGGTATGTTAGAGTTTAATGTTGATAAAATTACTATTCCGCTAAAACAACATGTTGGTGGCCCATGTCAACCTATCGTTAGTGTTGGGGACCATGTAAAACGTGGACAACTTGTTGCAACTCCTAATGGATTAGGTGCTAATATTCACACAAGTTTATCTGGTGTTGTTGAATCTGTTGATGAAATGAATATCGTTGTAAAATTAGATAAAGAACAATCAGATGACTATGTAAAATTAGAACCAACAGACGATCATCTACAACGTATTAAAGACGCTGGTATCGTTGGTGTAGGTGGAGCTGGATTCCCAACTGGAATCAAATTATCTGCACAAATACCTGGTGGATACGTAATAGCTAACGCTGCTGAATGTGAACCGGTATTAGGACACAATGTTCGTTACATGGAAGAACATCCAGAAGAATTGGTACGTGGATTAAAATACATTCTTAAATTAACAGGAGCTAAAGAAGGTTATATTGCGATTAAAACAAAATATCGTAAAGCTTTATTAGCTTTAGGGAAAGCATGTAAAGACGAACCAAATATCAGTATTAAAATTTTACCAAATATGTATCCTGCGGGGGACGAACGTGTTATCGTTAGGGAAACATTAGGTGTAGTTTTACAACCTGGTCAATTACCATTAGAAGCAAATGCTATTATCTCAAACGTAGAGACTATTAAACGTATTGTAGAAGCGATTGAATTAGATAAACCATTAATCGATAAAGATCTTACTGTCGGAGGACGTGTTCATAATCCAGACGTTTTCATGGATGTGCCAATTGGATTACCAATTAGTGTATTTATTGAAAAAGCAGGGGGATACATTAACCCACACGGTGAAATCGTTCGTGGTGGACCATTCACAGGGCGTCCAGCTCAAGAAGAAGAACCAATTAATAAAACTACTGGGGGGCTACTAGTGGCGATGCCATACCCACAAGAACGTGAAAAAGTAGGGATACTTATTTGTGAATGTGGAGCCCAAGAAGAACGTCTTCGTCAAATAGCTGACGGAATGGGAGCAGAAGTTGTATCTGTTCAAATGTGTAAACGTATGAAACCAGATAAAAACGGAAGATTACGTTGTGAGCTACCTGGTATCTGTCCAGGACAAGCGGAAAAAGTATTAACAATGAAAAAAGATGGTGCGAAAGCTGTAATTACTGGTACTTGTCAAGACTGAACTAACACCGTTCAAGGTGTAGCTCCTAGGTTAGGAGTAAAAGTTTATCACAGTACCGACCACGTCCTTCGTGCCACTGACCATCATTTATACAGAAGCTATAAAAGCTTAGAATTACATAATAACAAATAATTAGTTGGAGGTTAGAAGTAATGTCAATTACAGTAGAAACTGCAAAAGAACATTTAAATGACAAAGCGGTATTTTGTTGCAGAGCTGAGGAAGGTATCGTAATTACCCCAGAAAACTTAGAAGATCCAGGGTTATTCGATGATTTAGTAGATTCAGGTTTACTATCATTCCCAGATGATGCATTAACAATCGGACAAGTATTAGGAGCTAAATTAACTAAAACAACAGACGCTCTAATACCTATTACGCCAGCTATCATTGATGCTGTTCAAGGCGGAGAAGAAAAAACAGAAGAAAAACAAGAAGAAGTAGCAGAAGTAGCGCCAGCTGCAGAAGTTGCTGAAGCAGCACCAGTTGCACCAGTTGCAGCGCCAGTTGCTCAAGCATCAGCACCAGCTGGAGTATTCAAATTACAAATTGGAAAAGGTGAAAACATTAACCTTGAAATTCCATTATCAGCATTCGCTCAACAAGCTGCTCAACCAGCACCAGCTGCAGCAGTAGTTGAAGGGAAACCAGCAGTAGTAGAAGCTGCTCCAGTAGCTGTAGAAACTAAAGCTGAAGAAAAACATGAAGGTGAATCTAAATTCATCCGTTCATTAAAAACTAAACACTATAAAATTGACAAAGTAGTATTTGGAGAAAAAACTGAAATTCAAGGAACTACTTTAGTATTAAGAACACCAGAAGATTTATGTAAAGAAGCTGCTGAGTCAGAAGCATTAGTAGAAGATGTTAAATTAGAAATCATCACTCCTGATAAATATGACACTTACAGTGAAACAATCATGGACGTTCAACCAATCGCTGTTAAAGAAGAAGGAGAAATCGGACACGGAGTTACTCGTGAACTTAAAGGTGTAGTAATGGTTCTTACAGGAACTGATGCTAACGGAGTTCAAATCGGGGAATTCGGATCTTCTGAAGGTGAATTAGAACGTAACATTATGTGGGGACGTCCTGGTGCTCCAGATAAAGGAGAAATCTTCATTAAAGGTCAAGTAACAATCAAAGCAGGAGCTAACATGGAACGTCCAGGACCATTAGCTGCTCACAAAGCTTTCGACCACATTACTGAAGAAATTCGTAAAGCTCTTAAAGAAGTAGAAGATGAAAGCCTAGTAGTAGGTGACATCAACATCGAACAATACCGTCACCCAGGAAACAAAAAAGTATTAATCGTTAAAGAAATCATGGGACAAGGTGCAATGCACGATAACTTAATCTTACCAGTAGAACCAGTTGGTACACTTGGTGCTAAACCAAACGTTGACCTTGGTAACTTACCAGTAATGCTTGCTCCAACAGAAGTATTAGACGGTGGTATCCACGCATTAACATGTATTGGACCAGCTTCTAAAGAAACTTCTCGTCACTACTACCGTGAACCATTAGTACTTGAAGCTATGGCTGACGAAGAAATCGACTTAGTAGGGGTATTACTAGTTGGATCACCTCAAGCTAACTCAGAAAAATTCTATGTATCTAAACGTGTTGGTATGACTATCGAAGCTATGGATATCGATGGTGCTATCGTTACAACTGAAGGATTTGGTAACAACCACATCGACTTTGCTTCACACATCGAAGAAATCGGTAAACGTGGAGTATCAGTAGTTGGTATGACTTACTCTGCAGTACAAGGTGCTCTTGTTGTAGGTAACGAATACATGTCAGCTATGGTTGATAACAACAAATCTAAACAAGGTATCGAAAACGAAATTCTTTCAAACAACACATTATGTAAAGAAGATGCTATCCGTGCTTTAGCAATGCTTAAAACACAAATGGGTGGCGGAACAATCAAAAAAGCTGAAAGAAAATGGAATCCAAACGTTAAATTAAATAACGTTGAAGTTATTGAAAAAACTACTGGTGAAAAAGTAGAATTAGTTGATAACGAACAAGTATTACCAAAATCTAAAAAACGTCAAGAAATTTACGAAAAAGAAGACTAAAATTTAAAAGAATAGGAAGTAAGTTATGATTGAAAAATTAAAATATGCATCTACAGAAAGAGTGTTCGAAGGGGTTATAGTCGATCATAACGACGCCAGCGTTACGATAGATATCAAAGGACGCCTAGGGCAATTTAAAATTCCTATGAGAATGCTAATCTCGGAATATCCAGTAAAAATCGGACAAGAAGTTGCATTTTTACTAAGTTATCCAGAAGTATTAAATGAAGAACCTGACGAACATTATGTAAATGCAATACTTAATACTAAAAAGTTAGAACAAGAAGTACAAAATAGAAAACACAACGAAGAAAAATAGTAGGAAGGAGAAATTAGAATGTCATTAACGATATTTGAAGGTCTACAATCAGAGATTTTTGTACCTATTACACCTAAACCAGTTTGGGCTCCAGTAACTAAAGAATTAAAAGATATGAAAGTAGCATTAGCTACAGCAGCAGGAGTTCACTTAAAAACAGATAAAAGATTTAACTTAGCAGGGGATACTACATTCCGTGAAATCCCAGATACTGCTCACAGTTCAGATCTTATGGTATCTCACGGTGGATATGATAACGCTGACGCTAACAAAGACATCAACTGTATGTTCCCAATCGATAGATTACACGAACTTGCTAAAAAAGGTGTTATTAAAAGTGTAGCAGAATTCCACTACGGATTCATGGGTGGTGGTGGAGACCAAGAGGCTTTCACTAACGAAACAGGTCCAGCAATCGCTAAAAAATTAAAAGAAGAAAATGTTGATGCAGTTATCTTAACTGCTGGTTGAGGTACTTGCCACAGAACTGCCGTGATCGTGCAGAGAGCAATTGAGGAAGCAGGTATTCCAACAATCTTAATCGCAGCACTACCTCCAGTAGTGCGTCAAAACGGTACTCCAAGAGCCGTTGCTCCACTTGTACCAATGGGAGCAAACGCAGGAGAACCTAATAACGTTGAGCAACAAACACAAATCTTAGAAGCAACATTAGAGCAACTTATTAAAATACCAAGTTCAGGTAAAATAGTTCCTCTACCATTCGAGTATATCGCTCACGTGTAGGAGAATTCCAGAGAGGGGCGAAAGTCCCTCTCCATTTTTTACACAAACTGTACTATAAAACAGATTGGTTGCTGTTTCATTACAGGAAATTTATAGTAAGGGATGATGATTATGCCAAAAGAAAAATTACAAATAAAGGCATTTCATATGAAAGATGTTGCGTTAGGTAAGAAGGTTAAAATTGAAAATAATCAGTTAACTATTCCTACAGAAATAGAATATGATAAAAATGTCTTTGAAAAAGTAGAGGTTAAAATAATAAAACCTAGAGAACATAATTTTTATGTTAATACTATAATGGATGTAGTACCAATATCAACAAAAGTTATAGGTCGTCTTGGGGAAGGAATAACACATACATTAACGGGAGTATATATGTTATTAACTGGTGCAAATACTGAAGGGAAACAGATGCATGAATTTGGTTCATCAGAAGGTATTTTGCAAGAACAGTTGGTCTTAAATAAGGCTGGTTCTCCAGCGGATAGTGATTATTTAATACATATAGATGTTATTATTAAACCTGAGATTGATTTCGATCGTCAATTAGCATTCTCTATTTTTGAACTTTCAGATGTTTACTTACAAAATATAAGAGAAGTTATGAAAGTTCTTAGTGGTCGTGATGCTGATGAGGTCCATGAATTTTATAATAAACAAAATCCAGGTAAACCAAAAGTTGCTTTGGTTAAAGAAGTAGCTGGGCAAGGAATGATGTATGATAATCAGTTATTCCCTATAGAACCAAGTGGTATCGATAAAGGTATTTCAATTATAGATATGAATAATATGCCAGTTCTATTAACACCTAACGAGTATCGTGATGGTGCTATAAGAGCAATGGTATAGGAAGGGGTGTTATTATGGGGATAGGACCATCTACAAAAGAAACAAGTTTGCATCACTTTAGAGACCCATTATTAGATACACTGGCAGACGATCCAGATATCGATTTCCAAGGGGTTGTTGTTGTAGGAACACCACAAGATAATAGATTAAAACACCTTGTAGGTTGGCGTACAGCTGTTTGGTTAGAGGCTATGCGTACAGAGGGGGCTATTATTTCAGCTGATGGTTGGGGTAATAGTGATGTCGATTATGCCAACACTATGTTTGAAATTGGGGAACGTGATATTTCCATAGTGGGATTAAAATTTATGGGTAAACATAAATTTGTTGTGGAAAATCAATATACAAAATACGTATTAGACTTTAATAAGTCAGAAGAAGGTATTGAAACTGAGGTAGTTTGTCAAAATAATATTGATTATTCTGATGCAAGAAAAGCTTTGGCACTATTAAAATTAAAAATGCGTCAAGACGCAAGTAATAAATAACAAATAACTTAAGGAGTGAATTATTATGAAACTAAATAAAATGATTTCAGTTATAGATACACATACAGCTGGGGAAGCTGCACGTCTAGTAACAGCGGGAGTTCCAAAAATTCCTGGTAAAGATATAGTTGAGAAAAAACAATATCTTATTGACAATTTAGATGATCTACGTAAATCTGTAATGTTTGAACCACGTGGACACCAAGATATGTTTGGAGCATTCTTATTACCTCCAACAAAAGAAGAAGCAGACTTCGCTTTAATCTTCATGGATACTGGTGGTTACTTAAACATGTGTGGACACAACACAATCGCAGCGGTAACAGCAGCTGTAGAAACTGGTATGGTTGATGTTGAAGAAGGTGCTACTGAAAAAGAAGTAGTAGTTGAAACACCAGCTGGACTTATCTATGCAACAGCTAAATTAAAAGATAACGGAGCAAAAGTAAAAGAAGTTTCATTCAGAAACGTTGAATCATTCTTATACAAACGCGACTTAGAATTAGATGTTGAAGGAGTTGGACACATCAAATTTGATATTTCATTCGGAGGAAGTTTCTTCTGTATTCTTTCTGCTGACCAATTAGGATTAGAAGTTAAACCTGAAAATGCTTCTAAATTAAAAGAAGCTGGTCTTAAAATCCGCGATGCAGTTAATGCAAATATCGAAATTCAACACCCAACATTATCACACATTAAATCTGTAGATTTAGTTGAAATTTATGACAAACCATCTCACCCAGAAGCTACATACAAAAACGTTGTAGTATTCGGAGATGGTAACATTGACCGTTCACCATGTGGAACTGGTACTTCAGCTAAATTAGCTACATTATACGCTAAAGGTGAACTTAAACCAGGTGAACCATTCGTATATGAAAGTATCTTAGGTACTTTATTCAAAGGTAGAATAGTTGAAGAAAGAAAATTAGCCGACTTTGATGCAATCATCCCAGAAATCACTGGTTCTGGATATATCTTAGGATTCAGTAACTATGTATATGATCCAGATGATTCATTAACTTACGGATTCTTATTAGGATAGGAGTGTAAATAATATGAACTTATTAACGGTATTATTAGTAATATTAGGAGCAGGGGGAATATTCTTCTTAGCTTCATTCGTGATGGACGTAGTTAAACATAAAGATGACTTAGGAAAAGAAAATCCTGTTTTAGGATTCTTCATCGGGTTAGTAACTGACTTCTTCGATACATTAGGTATCGGAAGCTTTGCGCCAACAACATTATTATTCAAAGTATTTAAATTTTTAGATACAGATAAAAAAATCCCTGGTACATTAAACGTTGCACACACAGTGCCAGTTTTAATGGAAGCTTTCTTATTCTTAACAGGGGTAAAAGTTGAAGGTGTTACTTTATTCTCAATGATTGCATCTGCAATCGTAGGGGCATTAGTTGGAGCAAGAATAGTAAACAAACTTCCTGAGAAAAAAATCCAACTTGTTATGGGTGTGTGTTTAATCGTAACTGCATTCTTAATGATGTCAGGACAATTAGGTTGGTTAAAAGCTCTAGGTTCTGGTAACGTAGCAGTTGGACTAACTGGTGTTAAACTTGTTATCGGTGTTGTAGGTAACTTTATTCTTGGAGCTCTTATGATGGCTGGTGTTGGACTATATGCACCATGTATGGCTATGGTTTATATGTTAGGACTAAGCCCATTAGTAGCATTCCCAATTATGATGGGTTCTTGTGCTGGTTTAATGGCTATCGGTTCTCCAGAGTTCATTAAAGCTGGGAACTACGCTAGAAAAGGTTCTATAGCTATCGCTATTGGGGGAGTTATAGGGGTAACTGTAGCTTATACATTAGTTAAGAGTATGCCACTAGAAGTTCTTACTTGGGTAATCATCGGGGTTGTTGTTCTTACAGGTATCTCTATGATTAGACAAGGTGTTAAAAAAGAAGCTTAATAATTAAAAAAGAAAAAACGGAATTCTAAATTCCGTTTTTTTATGTTCGAAAAATAAAAGTCATCAAATTATTTTTGATGACTTTTATTTATTATACTTTGTTTTTTCATTGAGGTAATTGCTGAATAGCAAAATACAATAACTGCAACCCAAATTATCGCAAATGAAATAAGTTTTTGAATACTAAGTTCTTCTCCATACACAAAAATGCCTATTAAAAATTGCATTGTTGGTGGTAAGTACTGTAGTATTCCTAATAGATAAAGCGGTATATCAACAGCTCCTTTAGCAAAAAGCATAAGAGGTACAGCAGTAATTACACCAGATAATAATGCATAGATTAATGTAGCTGTTCCATATGTATGGAATGTAATATTACTATTTGCTCCTAAATGCCACATATAAATAAGGGCGATGGGAGAAACGATAGCTGTTTCTATTAAAAGACTAGCTTTGGGGCTAAGAATAATTTTCTTTTTACATAAGCTGTATAGTCCAAATGTTAAAGCAAGTAAAATTGAAATCCAAGGTAGTGAACCTAAAGAAATAAATAAGTATAATAGAGATGCCCCAACACATAAACATGCAATAGTTTGAACTCTAGTTAATTTCTCTTTTAGGAATACAACAGCTAAAATTATTGTAACAATTGGATTTAAGTAATATCCGAAACTAGCTTCAAGTACATGGTTAGTATTAACAGCAATAATATATGTTAACCAGTTTGCTGTAATTAATAGTGATGCTAGAACTAGTAAACTAAAGCTTTTTTTATCCTTCCAAACTTCTTTAATTTCGTTAAAAATAAATTTCTTATTTGCAGCAATCAATACTACAAAAACCATAAAAATAAACGAACATAAAACACGTAATGAAAGTACCTCGTAAGCATCAATAGCTTTTAGTAATTTAAAATAAATAGGAAAAAGTCCCCAAGAAAAATAACAAATAAGGATTGCTATTAAACTTTTTTTAGTATTGCTCATAAATATCCCTCTCTATTATTAAAAGTTTTTATTATATAAGTATATAGTAAATATGAATAATAATCAATTCAAATTTTGTTACTCTTGTCAAAAGTAAATTTAGTAAAATGCCCCATGATATTAGGATTGTAGACAGTTTAGTATCATATTAATAAGATTTTAAAATTATAAAGACCCCAAAAATATTAGATTTTTTCTAACTTTTGGGGTGGAAGTTGAGTATTAAACAAATGCAGTATCATCTTCAATTATTTCTTTTACTTTTTGCATCTGATTATCCAATTTTGCACTTATTTCAGCGCAAAGAAGAAGACGTCTTTCTATTTCTGCTTCTTTCTCAGCACTTAGATTTTTCTTGTAACGAAGTTTATGTTCTAAGCTAGCCCAGAAGTCCATAGCTATAGTTCTAAATTGCACTTCTACAGCTACGTGTTCAACTTTATCAGATAAAAAGATTGGAACTTTAACAATAAGGTGATAACTTCTGTAACCATTTTGTTTATTATTCTTTATATAGTCTTTTTCTGCTATAACAGTAAGGTCATCTTGTTGTTTAAGAGCATCTACCAACTTATAAACATCGTTTTTAAATGAACAAATAACTCTTACTCCTGCAACGTCATATATATTATCTTTAATTACATCTAAATCAAAGGGAAGATTCAATCGCTGTAGTTTATTCATCAAACTCATAGGGGTCTTTAATCGTGTAGAAATCGATTCTATAGGATTGCTTTCGCCGTGAAGTGAAAATTCCTTGTCAAAAACATTAAGTTTTGTTTCTATTTCAAGCATAGCACATTCGTAATGCATAAATAACTCAACAAAAGGCTGGAGTTCATTTATTAGATTAGGTTGATTATTTTCCATAGAAAATAATTGATCAGTTAATTTTTCAATTTGTGTTTTTTTCATACTCTTTCTCACTTTACATTCTTTCTCAACTTAATGATATAGGAGTTTCCTAAAATATAGTTTAAGTTGAAAGAATAAAATTTTTATAAGAAAGGAAACATTTTGAATTTCATTTTTAATCTTTGAATCTAAAGGAATATTGAAGGCTGTTATACTTGAAAAGTATTTTGAAATTTAAACAGCTTTAATAATTAACTAATAGAAACGTTGATATAAAAAGAAGTTAAGTAATCCACTTTAGAAACAGGGGCACACAAAAAATTCACAATTACTATAAAAGGCTACGGTGCAACCTTTTTAAATTTCCCGGAAATATTCACTATAGACAAGGAGCTTTTTTTAGGATAATATAGTAATTAGTAATGTTTTTATAAGAAATTATTAAAGGAAAATAAGGTGGGGGAAAAATGCAAAAAGCTAGTTTTTATTCGTATACACAAAAAAAAGCAGATATGCTTATTAAAAATCTATTAGTAATAAAAAGAGATGG
>CAUUEM010000010.1:0-18852 GCA_963544045.1 uncultured Gemella sp.
TCCAGATTAAAATCTATTGGTTCTTTCCCGACTTCTTTTAGATAGTTATTTGTTTTAGAAAAGACCTTGCTACCAAAGAATCCACGATATGCAGATAGGGGACTAGGGTGTGCAGATTCTATAATTTTATGTTTTGTTTGATCTATAAGTTTTCGCTTACCTCTAGCGTATGCCCCCCATAATATAAATACGACATTATCATTTTCTTTAGAAATAGTTTTTATAATATAGTCTGTGAAATCTTGCCATCCTAGGTTACTATGACTAGCTGGTGAATTTTCTTCAACTGTTAAAACTGCGTTTAATAAAAACACACCTTGTTTAAACCATTTTTCCAAATTACCAGTTTTGGCTGGTTTAATACCAAGATCATCATAAAGTTCTTTGTAAATATTAATAAGGCTTTTTGGTAGGGGAACTCCATCATTAACCGAAAAGCTAAGTCCGCACGCTTGTCCAGGATTATGATAAGGATCTTGACCTAGTATTACTACTTTGATATCTTTTAGTGGTAAGTCAAAAACTCTAAATACTAATTTCTCTGGTGGATATATAGTTGTAGTTTTTCTTTTATTGTTAATTTCATCTATTGTAATAGAAAGTTCTTCTCTTTTAGGGTAATTTTTAAATATTTCTTTCCAACTTTTGTCCATAATTGTACTCCTCTATAAATTATTAAATATTTAATTTTAGTATAGCATACCTTTCTTAATAATAATATGATTTTCTAGAATAATAAAGAATGATAAAAATAAAGTACTATAAGTATGGTATAATAAAGTTGGATTAATTAAAAATAGTAAAAATTGACTAACAAGTAAGGAGGATAAATATTATGAAATTAGGTTTTATAGGTGCTGGGAATATGGGTGGTGCTATATTAAAGGGTATATTAGCGGGAGGTAAAGTGGGAGCTAATGATATTTTTATTAGAAACTCTTCTGACAATAGTACTCAAAATGCAGCTCAAAAAAACGGTGTCCAAGCATGTGGTAGTTTAAAAGAATTAGCACAAAATAGTGATATAGTATTTATAGGTGTAAAACCTTACTTAGTAGCTAAAGTATTAGGAGAAATTAAAGATGAACTAAAAAATAAAATTGTAATTTCAATGGCAGCATCTGTAGAAATACGAGATATAGAAGCTATTATTCCAGAAACAAAAGTAGTAAGAATTATGCCAAATACACCTGTAGAAGTAGGAGCGGGGGTAATAGGAGTTAGTTTTAGTGAGCTTATTAGTAAAGATGAGCAACCTACAATAGTAGAGTTATTTGATAATATAGGAAAAGTAGAGGTAATAAGTGAAAAAGATATGCCTGGATTAACAGCGATTAGTGGATCGGGTCCAGCATATGTGTATATGTTTATAGAAGCGCTAGCTGATGGTGCGGTTCTTAATGGAGTGCGAAGAGATGTGGCATATAGATTAGCTGCGAATACTGTGTTAGGTTCAGCAAAAATGGTACTTGAAACAAATGAACATCCAGGTAAACTTAAAGATGATGTCTGTTCGCCTGCGGGAAGTACGATAGAAGCGGTAAGGGTGCTTGAAGAAAATAATTTTAGAAGTGCAGTTATCGAATGTGAACGAGCATGTTTTGAAAAATTAAGTAAAATGTAGTAGAAAGTAAAAGAGTACCGATTGAATAAAATTTCAATCGGTACTTTTCTATTATTTATTTAATTCATCAGTAAGTTCATAAAGTTGGTCAACTAAGTAACCTACATAAGAAATAGCCTCTTTTAATGGTTCATCTGTACTAACATCGCAACCAGCTAGTTTAGAAAGGTCTAATGCTGACATACTGCTACCTTTAGAAAGGACGTTTAACCAAACGTCGGCGTAGTTAGGATCTTTATCTATTTTGTTAGCGATAGATGTTCCGATAGTTAGACCTGCAGAGTAAGTATATGGATATAGTCCCATGTAGTAGTGAGGTTGACGCATCCAAGTTAA
The DNA here is from genome assembly GCA_963544045.1 of uncultured Gemella sp. Lineage (GTDB taxonomy): Bacteria > Bacillota > Bacilli > Staphylococcales > Gemellaceae > Gemella. The sequence continues at coordinate 1,961 of CAUUEM010000010.1, forward strand.
TTCTGCACCTTCGTTAACAACTAAACTATCTCCGAAAAATTCTTCCATTACTTCTCGTTTTACTTTAGAAAGAACATCAGCGTTAAGCATTTCATTATTATCTACTTTTTTGTAGATTCTATCTTGATATACTGCTTCTAAGTAGTGAGTAACCATATTGTGGAAGTATGTTCTGCTGATCATATTACTAATTACCCAACGTTTAAAGCGTGCATCAGTATTTGTTTTTAGTAGATAATTTGATACTATTACTTCATTACAAGTAGATGGTGCTTCTACAAAGTATAGAGGGCAGTCATTGTTCAACATAGTTTGGTGTTTACCAGTACTCATAAAGTGATAAGCATGTCCTAGTTCATGTGCTAGAACGAACACCTCATTCATTTTTCCTGTCCAAGATAGCAAGATAAATCCAGCTATATTTGGAACTGTTGCGCAGAATCCACCAGTGCTCTTACCGATATTTTGAGGGAAGTCAGTCCAACGTTTATCATAACTTTCATCAATCATATTAAGGTAATCTTTTCCAAGGACACCTAGCGCTTTTTTCAAGTATTCTCTTGATTCTGCAATACTCATATCTACTTCAAAAGTAGGGTCTAAATTAATTTTACAGTCCGCAAATTGCATATCGCTAATATTATGTTCACGTGCAAGAAGCTTAATATAACGACGGATATGAGGTGCAAGATCCACCCTAAGAGTACGAATTTGACGATCATAAAGTTCACGATTACCATCTTGTTTATCTAATAGGAAATCTATAACACTATCATAACCACGCATAGTCGCAATCATCTTCTCTTTTTTAATTTGTGAGATATACTCATTCGCAGAAGTATTTTTATATGCATTTAGAGTTTTATAGAAACTTTCAGCTGCGCCACGACGTACTTCTTTATTATTATCCATCTCATGTAAGTTTTCATATAATACAAAACTATTTTCTAATGTTTTACCATTAGCTTTAAAACTATCGAATTGCATATCTTCATGTTTAGTAACTTCGTATAAATTATAAAAGTTAGGAAGACTTTCATAGTTTGCAATTACTTGTTCTGCTTCTTTAGAAAGAGTATGTTTTTTTTCTAAAATCACTTTTTCAAAGAAATATTTTAAATCAGGTCTATGTTTTTCTACAAATTCATGTATAAAACTTTCGTCCAATCCTACTAATTCTGTGTCGAAAAAGCTAAGGTTGCTTGCCCAAAGAGTCGATACTTCTTCAAATAAAGTAGCGTTATTAACTACATTTTCATTGAATCTATCAACAGTCATAGGAAGTTCTGCATAGTGAGAAAGTTTATAAAATTCTTCATACATAGTTTCGTATTCTTTTACTGCTTTGTCTAAAATATTTAAGTCTGCTAATTTTCCTTCATAGTTGTTTTTAAATTCTAAAATGCTTTTTTTAATATTTTCTAAAGAATTTATAAATTCTTTATCGCTTTTATATAGTAATGTCATATCCCAAGTATATTTTTTATCTACTTCGTCTCTTGGAACTAATTTAATCTCACCCATATTAACCTCCATTTATCAGTTTAAACACTAATAATCCAATTTCTATTTATATATTAAAAATATATATCTAATATTAATTATAGTACTTTAATATAAATAGGTAAAGGTTATTATATTACTTTTATCAGGAAGTTAAAAATTACTCGCTAATATTAATTGTATTTATAGAAGAAAATCTAGATTATTATAAAAATAACCTAGATTTATCTTATATTAATTGAATTTTATTTCATCTATTTTATCAAGTTTTCGAGTTATTACATATTCTCCTTTAGAGTCTTTTAAGATGGCTTCAACTAATTGTTTAGCAATAGTGTACTCTTCTTTCTCCATTGAGTCCTTTTCTTTTTCAAGATTCGCTTTGATAATCTCATTCATAGGAGTTTTCATATCTACTGTAATTGTTGTGATTTCATTTGTGTTAGTATCTATCACTAAAGAAAATGGTATTTTCATTTGTGATAAGTTTGCATCTCCATCGATTAACATATCATTATCACTTAATTTGAATTTTTCTTTTATCTCAGAAAATTTAATTTTTCCAGTAAATGTTAGTTTTGTATCAGTTTTTTCATAATTTTTATCTAGTACTAAGTCAAATATAGAACTCCTTTTGAAAAATTGATCTAATGCTGAAAGAAAATCTGCATCATCTTCAATTTTTTTAGCTACTAATTTTCCATCTACAACATCAAATTTTTCATAACCAGAATCTATTTTTTTTAAGAAAACTTGCTTTTTCTCATTTGAGTTTCCTTCGGTAGAAGTTTCTTGTTTAGAAGAGTTTTTCAATATATTTCCTTTTTCATCGATTTTAATGTCTGATAATATATTTAGAGAAATATGCTCATCTCCTACTTGAGTATCTATAGTAAGTTTGCTTTCTAATTCAATATTATTATCTTTTGGGAAGTTGTTTAATGCTGTTTTAACTATCTCCTCATTTGACAACTCTTTTTTCGTTTCCTGTGTTGTAGGTTGATTGTTGTTGTCATTCTTATTTTGAGCACAACCTAGTGTTGTTCCTGAAAGAACAGCAATAGCAACAGTTAATAATAGTTGTTTTTTCATTTTATGATCTCCATAATTGTTTTTATAGATATTATTTTACTTGTAAGTGTTATTTATGTCAATTAGTGAATTTTATAAACTTTCTTTTATTTTATAAAAAGTTTACGTTCATTATTTTTTGATGTATAATTTTATTGAGTAGAAAAAATTATTTATTAAAAAGTGAGGTAAATTATGAAAGTAGCTGTAATAGGTGGAGGAATAGTAGGTGCTACTTGTGCTTATTATTTATCAAAAGATGAAAGTGTAGAGTTAACAGTTTTTGATTATGGAGTAGGACAAGCTACTAAAGCGTCTGCGGGGATTATTAGCCCGTGGTTTTCTAAAAGACGTAATAAGCCATGGTATAAGATGGCACGTTTAGGGGCGGATTTTTATTTAAAATTAGTAGAAGACTTGAAAAAAGATGGTTATAATACCGATTTTTATGATCAATGTGGGGTATATTTGCTGAAAAAAGATGCAAATAAACTTCCGGAATTAAAAGAACTAGCGGAACAAAGAAAAGAATTATCTCCGATGATTGGTGATTTAGAGATAATTTCTAAAGAAGAAGTTCAAAAAGTTATTCCTAGTTTTGATAATAACGGAGATGTGCTTTATGCAAGTGGTGGAGGCCGAGTTGAAGGTGAACGTTTTGTAAAAACATTGCTTACAGCATCTAAAACAAATGTTATCAATAAAAAAGTAGAAATAAATTTATTAGATGATAAGTATGTTATTGATAATAAAGAGTACGATGTTGTTGTCCTTGCGACTGGGGCATGGTTAAAAGAAGTATTAGAACCGCTTGGGTATGATGTTGATGTTAGACCTCAAAAAGGACAATTACGTGATTATAAAGTAAGTGATAATAATACAGGGGATTATCCTGTTATTATGCCGGAAGGGGAACTAGATATAATTCCGTTTGAAGATGGTGTAGTTAGTGTAGGAGCTACTCATGAAAATGAAATGGGATTTGACTTGGGAGTAGATAAAGAACAATTAGATACTTTTGGTAATGAAGCCAAGCAGTTTCTTCGCAACTTAGAAGGTGCTGATATTATTAATGAGCGTGTAGGTATTAGAGCGTACACGTCAGATTATTCTCCGTTCTTTGGTGAAGTACCTAATTTAAAAAATGTTTATGCAATAAGTGGTTTAGGTTCTTCGGGGTTAACAACAGGTCCAATTATAGGATATAGTGTAGCTAATCTTATCTTAAGAAATGAAAACGAATTGGAAGCGGAAAATTACAATATAGAAAATTATATAAAACTAAAATAATATAGGCATAAAGCAAGAGGATATTTTATTAATATTTTCTTGCTTTATTTTAATAAAAAAGTATCGATATTATGCTTTTTTATGGTATAATAAAATGTGGGTTGTTATATGCTTTGATAATCCAAAAATGTCTTTATTTAATAATAAAAATAAATCATTTTTACAGATTTTTTTGTAAAGGTGATGATTATTTAACAAGTTTATGAAAGGAGAATATTATGATAGCTGAATATCTATCAAACATTGGTACCTTATCGTTAGTAATACACGTATTAGATATCTTACTTGTTTGGTTTTTAGTATATAAACTTTTAACTTTGTTAAAAGGTACACGCGGAATGCAGTTAGTTAAAGGTATTTTAATCATCATAGGATTAAAAATATTTTTTAATTTCATAGGTTTTACAACAATGACTTATATTTTTGACCAAGTTGTTACTTGGGGAGTTTTAGGGATAATGATTATTTTCCAACCAGAGCTAAGACGTGCTTTGGAGTATATAGGTCGTGTCCAGTTATCAAATATTCTAAAATACAAAGATACAACGAAAGATACAAAAGAGCATATCATAAAAGCTGTTGTTGACTCAACAAGACATATGGCACGTAGAAGAATAGGGGCGCTAATTGTTATGGAAAATAATACAGGTCTTGATGAGTATGTAGAAAGTGGAATAAAAATAAACTCAGAAGTAACTAGTGAGCTTATTATTAATATATTTATACCAAATACACCTCTTCATGATGGGGCGATGATTATTGATAGAAAGAGTATTCGTGCAGCAAGTTGTGTACTACCGCTATCTGACAATAGAAGTATAGCAAGTAGCTATGGAACGCGTCATAGAGCTGCATTAGGGTTATCTGAATTAACGGATTCGATAATTATTGTTGTGTCTGAGGAAACAGGAAAGATAAGTATTTGTCAAAATGGTAGATTGGTTACTGATTTTACGGAAAAAGAATTAACTAAGTATTTAGAAGAAAACTGGCAACAATCTCCAGAAAATCTAATATAAGAGGTGTTAGTATGCAATTAAAAGAGAATAATCAATTAAAATTAATATCATTACTAATAGCTATTTTATTATTTCTTTCAGTTAATGAAAAAATAAAAAACTTTTCGGTTATAGGTAATACTGATAGTACTACGACTGCTTGGGTGACAGATATTCCAGTGGAGGCAGATTATAATAAAGAAAAATTATATATTTTGGGAATACCTAATACAGTCTCAGTAAAATTAAGTGGGGCACCTTCAAAAGTTCAAAAAGAAAGTGTTGCTAAGAACTTCAAGGTAAAGCTTAATTTGAAGGATGTACAAATAGGCGATGATCAAAAGGTGAAATTAGAGGTGGAAGGCTTAGATAAAAGTATAGAAGGTTCAGCGGACCCAAGTACTATAACGGTATCTGTACGTGAGAAAACCACTAAAGAGTTTGCTGTTATCCCAACGCTAAAAAAGGAACGCTTAACTATGGGTTATGAGGTGGAAAAACTTAAGGTTAATGACGAAAGTGTTAAAATTTCTGGAGATTTAGAAACTATAAACAGTATTCGTGAAGTAAGAGCGGAAAGTGATAATAAAACAAAAATTAATAAAAATACTAAGGAAGAAGCCAAGCTAGTAGCTTATGATGGTAATTATAATAGAATAGAGGATATCCAAATAGATCCAGAGTCAACAGTATTGACTGTCGAGGTAAAGAATATAGAAAAAGAAGTTCCAGTAACTATCAATACAATAGGAACATTACCAGAAGGGTATGAGTTAGTAAGTATTACACCTGAAGCTATAAAAGCAACTGTTCGTGGGGAAAGTCAAACAGAGTTAGACAAACTTACGGAAATGTTAGTAGATGTTGACTTGAGTGATATAAAAGATGAAACAGAAGAACGTAGTAATCTTAAACTGTATCCAAAAGAAGACATACGTGTAACATCTGCTCCTGCAATAGTTAAAGTCACTATAAAAGTTAGGAAAAAATAGTTATGGATGATAAGAAATTAAGGTTTTTGGCCGTCAATATGTTAGTTACAGTTGTTGCATTGGGAATAATAATAGGTGCAATATTTATTGATAATCAAAAAATAAAAATGATTATGATGTTTACTGCTATTGGAATTTTAGTAGTGCAGAAAATTATAGAAATAATTGCGATAAAAGAAACTAGAAGGATAAGTATTGTAGTTCTTATTATTATAGTTTCTGCCGCAAGTTATTTCGGTTATAGAATGTAGAAAGTAAAATAAAAAATTAAAGGTAATATTTATTTAAATATTACCTTCAAGAATTTATTAAGTAGTATTAGTATATTGATGTACTAATGATATAGGAGATATAATGGATAAATTATTTTCATCAAAATTATATACATATCATAGATTTAAATTAATTATGTTACTTGACTTGATTATAGTAGCTTTAGGAATAATATCTTCAATCTTTTTAGGTAGAAGTGCTTATCCTGGAGAAATGATTCGTTTTTACGGATTGGAAATCTGTGAATTCGTATTTATTTCTTTAGTAATTTATGGTATATTGTTTAAAATATTTGGTATTAATAAATCTCTATGGTCATACTTAGGGATTACTGAGATTTTCAATATTTGTATTTCGGTTATAATTGGGGATCTTTTCGTAAGTATATTATACCAATTTATGTTACCAGATACATTTTCTAATGTACGTTTTGCGATTTTCTCACCATTATTAATTATTGCGGGAATTATGTTTATACGTATGCTTTATCGTGCGCTAAGAGAAAGAGAAGCTAGTATAAATGGTAAAACTACTTATAAAAATACACTTATAGTTGGTGCAGGAGATGCAGGGTATATTCTATTAAAAGAATTATCTAAAAACAACGTGTTTAAAGCTCATGTTGTTGGTTTAATAGATGATAATAGAAAAAACTCAGTTATTAGTGGGGTTAGTGTAGTAGGAACAACATATGACTTACTACAAATGATTCCAAAATATGAAGTAGAACAAGTGTTTTTAGCTATTCCTTCGATAGATTCATATAATAAAAATAGAATCTTAAATATCTTAAAAGACACTAATATTACTGTTAAAGTAATGGGTGCAGGTGTGGCTATTGAAGAAGGAGAAAGTATCGCTAAGCATCTTAAAGATGTCTCGATTGAAGATTTATTAGGTCGTGGTGAGGTTAAACTTTCACAGGGAGAAGTTCGTAGTTATTTAAAAGATAAGAATGTTTTAGTAACTGGTGCAGGTGGTTCGATAGGAAGCCAAATAGTACGAGAAATCTTCAAATTCAAACCTAATAATTTAATACTGGTAGATGTAAACGAAAATGCACTTTATATGCTTGAAAGAGACTTGGATTTTGAAAAGAGTCATTCAGAAGCTTATAATAATATCTCTTATATTTCAGAAATTGTAAGTATTCGTGATAAAGAAGCATTAGGTGAGGTTTTTGATAAGTATAAACCAGATGTAGTATTCCATGCTGCAGCTCACAAACATGTTCCTTTAATGGAACGTCGTCCTCAAGAAGCTATAAAAAATAATGTTTTTGGTACAAAAAATGTTATGGATGTTGCGATTAAGAAAAATGTAGAGAGATTTATTATGATTTCTACAGATAAGGCGGTTAATCCTGCAAATGCGATGGGTGCTTCTAAACGTCTTACAGAAATTATTCTTCAATCAAAAGGGGATAAATATAATACTAAATTTGCGGCGGTAAGATTTGGGAATGTCCTTGGATCAAATGGTTCTGTAATACCAATTTTTAAAGAACAAATAAAAAAAGGTGGACCAATTACTATTACGCATAAAAATATTATTCGTTATTTTATGACAATTCCAGAAGCGGCACAACTAGTACTACAAGCAGGATATTATGCTAGTGCAGGGGAAATTTTCTTACTTGATATGGGAGAACCTGTTAAAATTATAGATCTTGCGACAAACTTAATTAAACTATCTGGATTAGAGCCATATAAAGATATCGATATTCAAGAAATAGGGCTTAGACCTGGAGAAAAAATGTATGAAGAGTTGTCGTTAGACTATGAAAATAGTGAAAAAACAGATAACGAAATGATTTATAAAAATACTACATTAAATATTAACGTTAATGAATTAGATCAGAAGTTAGCGGAATTAAAAGGTATGCTTGGGCATGCTTCTAATGAAGAAATTAGAAATAAATTATTTGAAATTATAAATTGTTATAACGGCTAAGGTAAGGTAAATCTAGAGTTTAAATTGAACTCTAGATTTTTTTGAAAAAATATTTATTCTTCGCACCTTATAACTAGCGATTTTTTTAATTTTTTTATAAAATATACTGTGTAATAAAAATAAACAAAGGAGAGAGAGAATGAATAGTTTGCATAAATCTCTGACTCAACTGTTAGAAAAACTAGAAAATAGCGATGTATTAAGAAAAGAGAACGTAAATATTGTAAAATTTAAGGCTGAAGAGTTAGCAAAATATATTAGGGACCTTTTTGTTGAAAACTATCCAGAGTTGAAAGTTAGAAGACTAATGGAATCAGTACATTACGCTAATACCTTTGAAAATAAAGTTTTACAACAAACTGCTTTTTTAGTTGATGAAATTAGTGAATATATGTTTGCATTAGAAATAGCTAATCGTGACTTTGTAGTTGGTTATTTTAATACTTTAATAATTGATCCAAAGATAGAAGCAACAGAATTTAACTTTGTATTAATGGAAGTTGATAGTTTAATAGAAAATAGTTTTCTAGAACTACCAGAAGAGGCATAATAATGAAGATTTTAATACCTACCGCTAAAGAATTAAATAGTAAAGCGGAGAAAGTAACTGGGAAAAAATTATCGAAAAAAACAAAAAGCATAATTAATGAATTTTCTTCAAAAACAATTGAAGAATTAAAGTCGATTTACAAAATAAAAGATGATAAAGCTAAAGAAGAATATGGTCGTTGGGGAAAATTAACTAAGAAAGACGTAGATAGTTACCCTGCATTAGAGCTGTTTAATGGTCTTATGTATCGAAATATTGCTCGTCAAAGCTTTAATGAAGATGATAGTAAGTATATAAGTGATAATGTTTTTATAACTTCAGCATTATACGGAGTTATAAATGCGTATTACCCAATAAGTGAGCATAGATTAGACTTTCTACAAAAGTGTAAAATAGGGGATACTTCTCTAAAGAACTTTTGGAGAGAGGATTATGATAAAGCTATAAAAAATGATAACTTTGTTATATCGTTATTATCAAGCGAGTTCGAAGAGGTTTTCTCACCAGCTTCACGAGAAAAATTTATAAAAATAAATTTTATGGAAGATAAGGATGGTGTTTTAAAAACTCATTCAACAATTTCAAAAAAAACGCGTGGGAAATTTTTAACAGAACTTATTAAAGGTAAAGTTGCAGATATAGAGCAAATAAAAAATATCGAATTTGATAATTTTAAATATATAGAAGATCAATCTAGTGGAAAACTATTAGTTTTTATAGCGAAAAGATAAAAAAAGAGAAAATAAAAAAGGAATATAATTTATGAAAACAGAGATGAATACAAAGAAACTATACTATGGATTTCCTGTTGTATTAATAGGGTATAAAGATAGTAAGTGGAAATATAATGTTACTACTATGAGTTCATCATACTCATTAGGTAATACATTAACTATAGGTTTAGCAAGTAAAAGCAATGCAGTAGCGAATATAAAAAAATACGGAGAGTTCACTTTAAACATCCCATGTCAAGAGATTTTAAATAAAGTAGAGATGGCAGGTTTCCATTCTGGTCAAAACAAGATTGGTATGGCAGATATTACTTATGATTTAGGTGAAAAGGTGGATGCCCCGTTATTAGATGAATGCTTGTTAGGTATTGAATGCCGTGTAGAGCATATAGTAGAACATGGTGACTACACTAATTTTATAGCTACTATAGAACGTAGGGTTATATGTGATGAAATGTTAAATGAAGATGGTAGCTTAAATAGTAGAGACTTTAACCCGATATATTTTATGGGTGATGATAAAGAAAGAATATACCGTTATTTTAATACTGATACTAAAGTATTAGGAGAAAATATGGGGTGTAGGTCAGAAGACGATTCAATTTGCGGATAATGAGATAAGGACTCTATATGAGTCCTTATCTTTTATATTTAGTTTTTATATAAATATGATATAATATTAAATAAATAGATTATTAAAGAAAGGAGGAGAATTATGACTTATTACAATTTGCAAGTGCATAGTGCCTATGATTTATTGAATAGTACAATCAAATATACTGAGTTATTTAGCAAGTTAAAAAAAGACGGGCAAGATGCTGTAGTTATTACAGATCCAACTCTTTATGGTGCAATTAAAGCTTATAAAATCGCTAAAAAGTTTGATGTTAATTTAGTGCACGGTTTAGAGATAAAGTTAGGTTATGGTATTAGTTTTTTAAAATTCAATATACTATGTAAAAATACGGAAATGTTTTATCGTTTGTTGGAAATATCAACAATGATAGAAAACAAAGTAGAATGGTCTATTGAAAAGCTTGTCGAAGAACTAAAAAAATCTAAAGAAGACTTTGTAATTATTGTTATTGATGAACTTCGAGATAGTATGGAGTTTAGCTATTTAAATGATGTGTTAAAAGGTTTTGATTTTTATTTCGGTTTTAATGAAAAGTTTGATGCTAGTCTTTATCAATATTATGAAAATGTAGTTTATACAAAGCCAAGTTTCTATTTAAATAACGATCAATACCAACAAGTAATTGTAAGTCATGCAATAAGAGATAATGCCAAACTTAATATTACTGAGTTAACTACGACGACAGGTAGTAACTTTGTAAGAACTCAAGAAGATTTTAAGAATTTACTAAATGTTGATAATCCATTATTGAAATCAATGTTAGAAAAAGCACTAGTTAAACAAGCAGAAATTATTGATAAATGTCGCTACAATCTAGAATTTAAAGGATACCATCTACCTAAATATAAATATGGTAAGGATGAAGATGTATTTCAAAACTTTTCATCAAGAGATTATCTACGTTATTTAGTTCAAAAGGGTGCAAAAGAAAAATTATTAGGTAAAGATTTATACAAGTATAAAAAACGCTATGAGTATGAGTTGAAAATTATCGATGAAATGGGCTTTAATGACTATTTCTTAATTGTTTATGATTTTGTTAAGTATGCCAAAAGTAACGGAATTTTAGTAGGGGCTGGACGTGGTAGTGCCGCGGGAAGTTTAGTTTGTTATTTATTAAATATAACAGAAGCGGACCCTCTAGAATATAATCTACTATTTGAAAGATTTCTTAACAAAGAGCGTATTTCTATGCCGGATATTGATATAGACTTTCAGGATACGCGTCGTGATGAAGTTATTAAATATGTAGAAGAAAAATATGGTGAAGATAAGGTAGCACAAATTATTACATTTACAACGTTTCAATCTAAAAGTGCTGCGAGAGAATCTGCGAGAATTCTGCAGTTTGATGATAATGCCTTGAAGTTTATTAGTAGTAATATTAGTTCTACAAGAACTTTGAAAGAATGTTATGAAAGCTCTGAGCCATTACGCAATTTTGTTAATGAGAGTACTATTAACCGCCGTTGGTTTAGTATAGCGCTGAGTTTAGAAAGTCTACCGAAAAACCCGTCGGTTCACGCTGCGGGGGTTGTAATAAGTGATAATAATCCTCTTGTGAAATATGCACCTCTTGCTGAATCTAATATGACTAAATATTTAACGCAGTGGACAATGGATGATGTCGAGAGTGTTGGATTACTAAAAATAGATTTTCTTGGAATTAGATATTTAACGATGGTATCTAGCATTGTTGAACAGATAAAAAAGGAAAATCCAAAGTTTGATATAACAAAGATTAATTATAAGGATCAAAAAGTATATAATCTATTTGCGGAAGGAAGAACGGAAGGTATATTCCAATTTGAATCTAGTGGAATGAAGGAAAAACTACGCCTTCTTAAACCAACGGAGTTCAATGATATTGTCGCGATGAATGCTTTATATCGTCCAGGTCCTATGGCGCAAATAGAAACTTATATTCGAAGAAAACATGGGGAAGAAAAGGTAAATTATCCTCATCCTAATCTAGAAAAAATTCTTAAAGATACATATGGTGTAATTGTTTATCAGGAACAAATTATGCTTATAGCGGTGAATTTTGCTCATATGTCACTTAATGAAGCGGATAATATGAGACGAGCTGTTAGTAAAAAGAAAAAAGAAGATTTGGAATATTATGGACGAATTTTCATAGAAAAAAGTGTAGCTGCTGGTTACGACCGTAATGTAGCAAAAAGTTTATTTAATCTTATCGTTACATTTGCTAATTATGGTTTTAATAAGAGTCACGCGGTTGTGTATAGTATGCTTGCGTATCGTTTAGCTTATTTGAAAGTTTATTATACAAAGTACTTTATGACAGCATTGCTTAATAACGTTATTAGTAGCGAGAAAAAAATAAATGAGTATAAACAAGAGCTTAATAATTTAGGAATTAAATTGGTAAAACCTGACGTTAATGTTAGTTTAAGTGATTTTAGTGTTTATAAACAAGATATAGTCTTTGCGCTAACAGCTATTAAAAATGTTGGATATCGTAGTAGTTATGAAATAGTTCAAGATCGCTTGAATTTTGGTAAATACTTAGATATTGATGATTTCCTAAAAAGAATGAATAAAAAAGTTGATTATCAAGCAGCAGCTTCTTTAGTAAAAGCTGGAGCACTAGATACTTTTGGTTATAATCGTGCAACGCTTATGAAAAAAGTTAAAGATTATTATGAAGACAATCGCCAATATATAAATAATGTTAGAGTAGCGTTATCTGCCGAAACAGGTCTAACTTTAAAAGTAGAAGAAGTTGATGATTATTCTATTACTGAAAGAATTCAAATGGAAAAAGAAGTTACAGGTACATATTTCTTAAAACACCCTGTTCAAGTGGAAAAAGAAAAATACTCGTATCTTCCATTGCAATATATTGGGCGTGATATAACGGATAGTTATGTAGAAGTTATTACAAAGAAAGAAATAAAAACAAAAAATGGAGACTACATGGCATTTTTAACTGTCAATGATGGTAAAAATGATTATGATGTAACGGTATTTCCTAGTGTTTATAAATACGCAAATACTTTTATAAAGGTCGGAGAGTTTGTAGTGATGACTTTGAAAAAACAAGTTAGAAATAATAGGGAACAATACATACTTGAAAAGTTTGCTAGCTTAAAAAATTATAATAATTTTTGTTTGAAAAATATAAAAATTATTTATACAGTCATTGATGAATCGGTTTCTCAGTTAATTTCTGGCTATATAACTGATAAATCAGCTGTTAAGGTGGTTATGCTGCGTAGTAACAACTCAACGCAGGCTAAAACAGTGTATATAAAAAATGAACAGGAATTTGTTCATAAATTTTTGGAAAATTTACCTGAAAAGCCTTTAAAATTAACATATAAGGATAAATAAGAAAAAATATGAACAAAAAACAAACAATACCATGTTTTGACTAGAAAAAATAGTTAAAATATGGTATTGTTGTTAAGTAAATTTAAAAATATTAATCTAAATAAAAACAGAGGAAGGTAAAACTACATGAAAAAAATCGCAGTTTTAACAAGTGGTGGAGATGCACCGGGAATGAATGCAGCTGTGCGTGCCGTAGTAAGAACAGCAATCTTCAATGGTTTGGAAGTATATGGAGTATTTCAAGGATATAAAGGACTAGTAGAAAATAACATCAAGAAATTAGAGGTAGGTGATGTAGGTAACATCATTAACCGTGGTGGAACAATGCTTTACTCAGCTCGTCTTCCAGAATTTGCTAATCCAGAAGTAAGAAAAGTAGCTATTAAAAACTTAGAAGCATTAGGAATTGACGGGTTAGTAGTAATTGGTGGAGATGGTTCATATCGTGGGGCAATGGCTTTAAGTAAAGAAATGAACATTAAAACAATTGGTGTGCCAGGAACAATTGATAACGATATTTGTTGCACAGACTACACTATTGGTTTCGATACTGCCTTAAATACAATAGTAGATGCTATTGACAAAGTGCGTGATACAGCATCAAGTCATGAACGTGCATTTATTATTGAGGTTATGGGGCGTAATGCTGGTGACTTAGCGTTGTATGCTGGTATCGCTGGAGGAAGTGAAAGTCTTCTTATCCCAGAGAAAAAAGAAGATCTTGATGAAGTAGTAGCTCGTATTAAAGCAGGTGAAAGTCGTGGTAAAAAACACTCAATCATCGTTCTTGCAGAAGGTGTAATGGGTGGACAAGAATTAGCGGCTAAATTAAAAGAATTAACAGGTGAAGAAGTACGTGCAACTATTCTTGGTCATATCCAACGTGGTGGAACTCCAACAGCACAAGATAGAGTATTAGCATCACGTTTTGGTAACTACGCAGTTCAATTACTAATCGCAGGTGAATCTGGACGTGCAGTAGGTATTCAAAATAACAAACTTGTAAGTACTAAATTCGAAGATGTATTTAGCGATGTGCACAATGTCGATTTATCAATCTACGAAGTTTCTAAACAACTTTCAATCTAAAAACGTTTTCTTTGTTTGTAAACGTTGAAAATTTGAAAAAATGTTTGAAAACATATTGAAAATAAGTTAGAATATATATTAACGATAAAATTATGAGGTAAATTAATATTATGATACAGAAAAAAACTAAAATAATTTGTACTATTGGACCTAAATCTGAAACCAAAGAAAGACTTACTGAAATGGTAGAGTTAGGAATGAACGTTTGTCGTCTTAACTTCTCACACGGTGACTATTCTGAACATGGAGCCCGTATCCAAACTATTAAAGAAGTCAGAGAAGAAACAGGAACTAACTTAGCCATCCTTTTAGACACAAAAGGACCAGAAATCAGAACTCACAATATGGAAAATGATGCAATCATTTTAGAAACTGGAAAAGATGTTATCGTATCTATGTCAGAAGTTCTAGGAACACCAGAAAAATTCTCTATCACTTATGGAGAACTTGTACATGATGTTAAAGCTGGTGACACTATTCTTCTTGATGATGGATTAATCGGATTAACAGTTAGAAGTGTAGATACTGCAGCTGGATTAATCTATACAACTATCCAAAATGGTGGAGTACTTAAAAATAAAAAAGGAGTTAACGTACCAGGTGTTTCTACAAAATTACCAGGGATTACTCCAAAAGATGAAGAGGATATTCGTTTCGGATGTAAAAATGATATCGACTTCGTTGCTGCATCATTCGTTCGTACTAAAGAAAATGTACTAGAAGTTAGACGTATTCTTAAAGAAGAAGGATGTGAACACGTTCAAATCGTTCCTAAAATTGAATGTCAAGAAGCTATCGACAATATCGATGCTATTATCGAAGTATCAGATGGTATTATGATTGCGCGTGGTGACCTTGGAGTTGAGGTGCCAGCTGAAGAAGTACCAATCATGCAAAAAAATATAATTGCTAAATGTAACGCAGCTGGAAAATTCGTAATTACAGCTACTCAAATGTTAGATTCTATGCAAAAAAACCCACGTCCAACACGTGCGGAAGTATCAGACGTAGCTAACGCTATCTATGACGGAACTGATGCAATCATGTTATCAGGAGAATCAGCAGCTGGTGAATACCCAATCGAGTCTGTTCGTACAATGGCAACAATCGCTAAACGTACTGAAGAAACACAAGACTATTCTCGTATCTTAAAAGATCGTTCAAGAAAAATTGTATCTAAAGATATTACAAATGCAATTGGTGTATCTGTAGGATATACTGCATTAAACTTAGACTTACACACTATCGTAACTTACACTGAGTCTGGAATAACTGCTAGATTAATTTCTAAATACCGTCCAAACGCAGCTATCTTAGCTGTAACTCCAAGTGAAAAAGTTGCTCGTGGATTAAGCTTAGTTTGGGGTGTAGATGCTAAAGTATCTGCTCAAGTTAAATCAACTGACGAAATGTTAGACACAGCAAAAGAAATCGCTAAAGAATCTGGATATGCTAAAAAAGGTGATGCTATCGTAATCACTGGTGGTATTCCAGTAAACACTTCAAGAAGTAATGTAGGTTCTACAAACTTCTTAAAAGTATCTGAAATAGACTAATAATACTAAGAACTCAAATTCAAACAGAATTTGAGTTCTTTTTTATTTACAATATAAAACAAAAGTAGCCTCAAGAGGGCTACTTTCGTTAAATGAACACAAAATAAAAAATTTAGGGTAAATTTGTTATTTTGTAGTTTGCCAAAACTGTATAGTTTCAGCATTAAATTAAAAGTTTATTGTTAAATAACTCTTTAACAACCAAGGTTAGATAAATAGCAATTTATGCTATTATGAACGGTTTATGATAAACTTTTTATTAAGAATATCTTTGTCTATTAACTTCAGATTAGTTTATTATAGAAATACTAAGTCGTTAATATGTGAATTATGTTAGTTAAGATTTGGATGATTGATAAATCTCCACCTATATCTCCTGGTATGTATATAATGAATTACAAAATAAAATATCAAAAGGTAACAAATAGAAAATTAAATTCATAAGATACTCTATACTTGTAATTATTATATGTAACAATAAACTAAATAAAAAACCGTTTACAGTCTTATTGTATCAAAAATATGTAGGATGTCAAATAGAAACATATCTTTGTTAAAATCTATAATAAATATATTTCCAATTTTATTTTTTGAGATTATTAATAAAGTTGATATTAAAGGGTTAAGTATTGCAAATAAGAATATGCAAACTTAGAAAAAATTATATTATTTTTCAAAAGAATTATAAAAAAATAAATAATATTCAAGATTGAAATGAAAATAGGATACAGAAAAATAAAAAAGTATAGGAAGGGTAAAATTACTCGAAATCATTAGAAATATGATGTGTTGAATTTTTTCTTCCTATACTATACTGTAAAGAATTATCTATTTACGATATTTGGAGAATCACCAGTTGTAATAACGTCTACTGCTGCATTCAATGCTCCCT